>NZ_JAMZBD010000027.1:0-13478 GCF_024158685.1 Halomonas sp. 707D4
CTTGGGAAGGCAGCATGCGCGCCAGCAGCGCCGGCGGCTCCACCGCCGTGAGAATGCGCGTGCCCGCCGCCTGGATCGCCATCTGCTCCGGGGAGAAGAGCAGAAAGACGCAGTCGATGAGCATGTCGCAGTTCTTCAGCGCTTCCACCGCCTCCGGCATCGCCGCAAGCCCGGTGGCGCCCACGTTCCAGCCCCCCATGGCGGGCGGTGCCGGCAGGCGCATGTGGTACATGTTGGCCCCCAGGCGCTGGCCGGCGGCCATGAAGGCATCGGCGTAGTCGAGCCGTTCGCTGCCCTGGGTCAGCACGACGAGCCGCTCGTCCGAGCGCACGCCGGACATTTTCAGCTGGTGCAGACAGATTTCCGTAAAGCTTGCGTGATCCATGATGACTCCTGCTGTTCGTCAGGGGCCCGCCGTCCCTCGGTGCGGCGACGGGCCCGGGCTCGAGCGCCGAGGCTCAGACGCTCACTTGCTCGGTGGTCGACGGCGAGGTCGGCGCCTGGGGCGCGCGCTTGCGGCGACCCAGCTCCTCCTTGATCGCACTCAGGAAGGCTTCGCTTGAGGCGACGTGGGGTTTCGTTGCCAGGCTCACGCCGACGAACAGCGCCGTGGACACGACGATGCCCCAGATGCCCGACGGCAGGCCCAGCAGCGAGTTGCCCGTGGCGTACATGCCGAGCACGAACACGCTGGTGCCCACCACGCTCGCCAGGGCGCCGGCGGCGGTCCCGCGTTTCCAGAAGAAGGCGCCAATGATCGCCGGCACCATGGCCACGAGCCCCGAGGAGGCGGCCACCGACAGCACCGCGATCAAGTCGAGCTGAAGCTCCGCAAAGCCCAGCGCCAGCAGCGCGATGACCGGCACGACGATCTTGCCCATCAGGAGCTGGCGCTTCTCGTCGACGCCGGGCTTGGCGTTGGCGTAGACGTCACGGGAGATCATGGAGGCCAGGGTCAGCATGATCGAGTCGATGGTCGAGACCGCAGCGGCCATGATGCCGATCATCACGATCACCCCCAGTACCGGCGGCACGAACTCGGAGGCCAGAAGCGAGGGCGTTGCCAGATCCGCCCGGGCCAGGTCCGGGAAGGCGGCCAGCGCCGAGAAGCCCCAGAGCACCGAGACCAGCGTGTAGATGAAGCCGAACACCAGAAACCCGATCAGCATCTGGCGCATGGAGCGCAGCGACGACGGCATGAACAGGCGCTGGCTCACCTGGGGGTTGGAGAGGCTGAAGAAGAACCAGGGAATGCACAGCCCCAGAAAGGTGACCAGGCTGAAGAGCCCGGAGCCGGGCACGGTGAGCGAGGCCGGGTGATCACGCTCGAGGGTGCCGAACAGGCCGCTGAAGCCGCCGAGACCCTGGATGACCAGAAACGCCACCAGGGTGGAAGCAACGATCATCATCAGCGCCTGGAGCGAGTCGGTCCACATCACCGAGCGGATGCCGGCAATATAGGAGAAGAAGATGGCGATGGCGGTGGCCATGACCACGCCGGTGGTGAAGTTGATCGCCCCGTCGGTCATGCCCTCGAGCAGGTAGCCGACGCCGGCGAGCTGCACGGCGGAGTAGGGAATCAGGAAGATGCAGCTGGCGATCGACACCGCCATGGCGACTCGCTTGCTGTTGTAGCGGTGGCCGAGCATCTCGCTGGGGGTGACGAAGCCGAACTTCTTGCCCACCGCCCAGAAGCGCGGTCCGAAGATCGCCACCAGGGAGACCCCGGCGAAGTAGATGATCTCGAAGCCAAGCGCGCCCACGCCGCCGGCGTAGGTGAGCCCGGCGAGCCCCACCATCATGAAGGCACTGTAGGTCGTCGCGCTGTAGCTCAGCGCCGACACGAAGCCGTTCATCTGCCGGTTGCCGAGAAAGTAGCCGGACATGCTCTCGGCAGGGCCCTGGCGTGAGAGGAACGCGATGCCGACCGCGATCAGCAGGTAGATGGCGATCGACCACCAGATCATCGACTCACTCATGATCGTGCTCCTCGAAATCCTTGGTGATATGGATGTTCAGCGCGATGACCGCAAGCCCCGCGCAACTCCAGAACAGAAAACTGCCGTACCAGGCCGCCACGTCCGTCAGGATCGTGTAAGGCGCGATGCAGCTGGCGAGCACCACTAGCCAGACTGCCCATATCCACTTGCTTCGTTTCATGATCCACCTCGTCTTGTATTGTCAGGGAGAGCGTTGCGGGTTGTTCTAGTGAGGTCGGCGTATTTCAGCAACGCGTTGTTCGAGTTGTTGCCAGGGTTGCGCCTCGGGCGCGAACCGCGCCCGAAGATAGGCCGCCAGGGTGGCGACCTGGGTGTTGCTGAAACTGTCGGCGAAGCCCGGCATGCTGCCCGTGCCGGGAACGGCGCTGTCGTGAACGCCGCCCAGGATCGACTGGATGACGTTGTCCGGATGGTCACTGTGCAGGTTGGTGTTGAGCGCAAGCGACGTCGAGGCCTTGGTGAACCCGGGCACGCCGTTGTCCACGTGGCAGGCCGCGCAGGCACCTTCGAACAGCCGCTCTCCCGCCTCCTGCCCCGCAGGCCCCGTCTCGGCGGCGAGCCGCTCGCTCGCGACGGCGCTGGCCGGGTCGTCCTGCACCGGGGCATCCATCTGGCGCGCCACGTAGTGGGCGATGGCCCGCACGTCGTACTCGGGAAGCTCGGCAAGCCCGGCCACCACCGGCGCCATCGGCCCGGAGGCCACCCCGTGAAGGTCGGCACGCCCGGTGCGCAGGTAATCGAACAGCGCCCCTTCGCTCCAGGGGATCGGCGCGCGCGACAGCGTATTCAGCGCCGGCGCCTCCCAGCCATCCACCAGTGCCCCCGCCAGGTAGCGCTCCCCGCCCTGCTCGGCGCCCATGGCGTTGCGCGGGCTATGGCAGGCACTGCAGTGCCCGAGCCCCTCGGCCAGATACGCCCCGCGATTGTACAGCTCGCTTTGGGCCGGGTCCGGCGTGAACGGGGTAGGATCGTGGTACAGGGCGTTCCAGGGGGCGATGAGCGCACGCTGGTTGAAAGGAAAGGAGAGCGCGTTGTCGCGCGGCGGCGCGGAAACCGCGGGTTGTGCCATCAGGTAAGCATACAGAGCCTGAAGATCGGCATCGCTGGTCTTGGCGAAGGCGGTGTAGGGAAAGGCCGGATAGAGGTGGCGACCGTCCCGACCGATGCCCTGGCGCATGGCGCGCTCGAAGGCGGCGTAGGACCAGCGGCCGATGCCCGTCGCCTCGTCCGGGGTGATGTTGGTGCTGTAGAGCGTACCGAACGGCGTATCGAAAGCGTGACCGCCGGCGTTGGTCGCCCCGCCCGCCACGGTGTGACAGGCCGCGCAGTCGCCGGCCGCCGCCACCAGGCGGCCGCGCTCGATGGTGTCGGCCGAGTAGAGCGTGGCCGCAGGGCGGGCGATCGGCGCGATCGCCCCTTTCCAGGGCCAGGCCATGACGGCGCTGCCGGCCACGGTGGTCAGTGCTGCCGCCGTCAGCCAACGCCGCCCCTTGAACGTCACCGACGCCCCCGCGCCACCGGCCTTCTGGCCCGGTACCGCCTGGGCGAGCGCCCGACGAACCCGGGTCGCGGTAAAGGGCGGCTCGCGAAAGCGCACGCCGGTGGCGTCGAACAGCGCGTTGGCGATCACCGCGACCCCGGGGGCGAGTGCCGCCTCATCGAACCCCGGCGACACTCGAGCAGAATCCTCGGAGGGCGGCGCGGGCGTCTCGCTTTTCAGCGCGGTACCGGTCGTCGCGGGCAGCGCCGCCGGGGGCACCTCGCCGCCATCGCCCCATTCGTCGAAGGCCGGCGCGCGACCGAGCAGCCGGGTCTGCAGCGATGACTGCAGGCGCGCGGTATCGACCTCCGCGCCGCTGTCCTGCCCCACCACCAGCCGCGTCAGGCGCACCTCGCCGGTGATGCGATTGACGTCCACCTCCGCGATCCAGGCGCTGCGCACGCCGCTCTCCATCCGGTCATGACGATCCGGCAACTGGGCGTAGGCAAGCCCCCGCCCGCGGGCAAGCTCGCTTGCGGGATCGCTCCCCAACGCGGCACCCCACCCGGCGCGGCGAGCCACGTTCTCGAGCAGCGCGCGGCCGCGCTCGTCCTCCAGGTGGGACAGGCGAAGCGCCAGGGCATCGTCGCCCCGGGCCCGGGCGAGCTCGTCGAGAAAGGCCTCCCGGGCGAAGGTTTCCTGGACCTCCGCCAACTCGTCCCGGGCCCCGTCCCGCACGCCGGTATGCGCCGCGAGCCGGGTCTCGTCGAAGGTGTAGGGAGAGTGCAGCGGCGCCGCGCAGTCGATTCCCTCGCCACAGGCGGCGCGGCCGCTCAGCAGCAGACCCACCGCCGCCACCTCGCCCCGCGGGTAGGCCTGGCGGTAGCGGTAGTCGGCAATGGGGGCGTGCGCGTCGAAGCCTGCGGCGAGGGTCATGCGCTGGGCCTGGCCAAGGGCCTGGACATCGCCCATGTACCCCGCGTCCAGCCACACCGCGACCGGCCGGCCGAGAGCGTTGGCCATCAGCGCGGCGTCCACCGCGGCGTCGTCGCCGCTGTGGCGGCCAAGCCCCGTGGCGAAGTGATGCTCCGGCCCCTCGATCAGGATCTCCCCAGGCGCCCGTCCCGTCGCCCGGCTCAAATCGAGGCGCAGCGCCTCGGGCGTGGCGGTGTGGGTCCAGACGCGCAGCATCGCGTCGTTGTGCTCCGCCACCACCCACCCCGGAGCATCGCCCCAGCGCAGGCGACTCGGCCAGGCGTACTCCCGGCTTACGTGCTCCCGGCTTACGTGTTCGTTATCTACGTGCTCGCTGCTTACGCTCTGCGGCGGTGTGTGCCCAAAAGTGCGGATGGCATCGGATTCGGATTCGGAAGCCAAGGCTGGCTCCCAGCGCAGCGCCAGGCGTTCGGCAGCCTGACGGGCAAGGGTGAAGCTCTTGGCCACCACGGCCACGAAGTCGCCCTCGATCACCACCTGAAGGCTGTCATCGAGCGCGGTCAGCGCCTTGTCGTCGACGGCGATGAGCCGATCGCTCACGAGGCGCAGGCCATCCCAGCGGTAGTGCGGCGGGCGCACCACGACGCCGAACACGAGCCCCGTGGGGTGGACGGGCAGCGCCTTTGCGCCAAGCATGGGCTCACCCATCGAGACCTCCTCGTCGAGCCGCGTCCAGGTCGACGGCCCGGCGGGCGGCGTCGAGAATTTCCAGATGCGTGCCGCAACGGCAGAGATTGTGATCGAGGGCAGCGATGATCTGCGCCTCGCTCGGAGCCGGGGTGTGATTGAGCAGCGAGCGTACGCTCAGGATCATGCCGTTCAGGCAGTAGCCACACTGGGCCGCCTGGGCATCGATGAACGCTTGCTGTACCGGATCGAGTCGGCCGCCTTGCACCAGTCCGTCCAGGGTGGTCACCTCGCGCCCGGCCACGGCAGCGACCGACAGCACGCAGGCCCTCGCCGCTACGCCATCCACCAGCACGCTGCAGGCGCCGCACTCCCCCAGCCCGCAGCCGTACTTCGGTCCGTTCAGGACCAGGTCGTTGCGCAGCACGGCCAGCAGCGACGTCTCTCGCGGTACGTGCAGGCTATGTTCCTGGCCGTTCACTTTCAGCGTCAGCGTCATAAAAAAGAGTCATCGTTATTGTTGAAGCAATTTTATCGAAGCCATCGTTCTCGTCGACGATACGAAGACAGGCCGGTCATCGACGGTGAGGCGTTGCGTTTGAGTTGAGATTGTCGCAACCACCGGCCGACCCGTTTGCCGACCTTGCGCACCATCCCGGTGCAGTCGGTAAACCGCCGTTCATTATTAGTGCATACACTATAAAAACGGCCTATAAAACATATATCACTGTTGCCTATCGCTAGGCAAGCATTTTGAAAAACCCTCCAATAATTTATTAAAAACCATCTATTTCATATATTTAAAATTTAATAGCAAGATACGTCACCAACATGGCGTTAGGATTTCAATTTCTCTTGACCGCCAAATAAATGGCGTATACGTTGTTTCAAGCGAAGCCGATCAATAAAACAAGGGCCAGCCCTGAGGCCTCAGGCGCTTCCCCTCGGCGCTCAATGCCAATAAAAAGCGAGGAAAATACCCCATGAACGACAAGCCCACCATTGCCGTGATCGGCGCAGGCCTTGGCGGCGCCGCCGCCGGTGCCCTGCTCCAGCAGGCCGGCTACCCCACCAAGGTGTTCGAGCAGGCCCCGGCGTTTTCCCGCCTTGGCGCCGGCATCCATCTGGGGCCGAACGTGATGAAGGTGATGCGCCGCATCGGCATCGAGGACAAGCTCAACGCCATGGGATCGCATCCGGATCACTGGTTCAGCCGCAACGGGCTGACCGGGGAGTACCAGTCGCGCATCCCGCTCGGCGAGTTCGCGCAAGAGCACTACGGCGCCTCCTACATCACCGTTCATCGCGGCGACCTGCACGAGCTGATGGTCGGCACTCTCGATCAGGAGAACCTGTTCTTCGACAAGCGCCTGGTGGACGTGGACGACCAGGGCGACAAGGTGCGCATGACCTTCGCCGACGGCACCACCGAGGAGGCCGATCTGGTCATCGGCGCCGATGGCGTCAACTCCCGCATTCGCGAGAAGCTCCTGGGCACCGAGGCGCCGATCTACAGCGGCTGGGTCGCCCACCGGGCGATCATCTCCGCCGAGAAGCTCAAGGCCTACGATCTGGACTTCGAGGCGTGCGTGAAGTGGTGGTCCGAGGATCGTCACATGATGGTCTACTTCGTCACCGGCGACGAGAAGGAGTACTACTACGTCACCGGCGTGCCGGAACCGGAGTGGAGCCACGGCACCTCCTTCGTCGACAGCTCCCGCGAGGAGATGCGCGAGGCCTTCAAGGGCTATCACCCCACCGTCCAGGCGCTGATCGACTGCACCGAGACGGTGACCAAGTGGCCGCTTCTCGAGCGCAACCCCCTGCCGCTTTGGCACGACAACCGCCTGGTGCTGCTCGGCGATGCCTGCCACCCGATGAAGCCGCACATGGCCCAGGGGGCGGCGATGGCCATCGAGGACGCCGCGATGCTGGTGCGCTGCCTGGAGGAAGTGGGCGCAAGCGACTACCGCGACGCCTTCGAGCTCTACCGCACCAACCGCTTCGAGCGGGCCTCCCGGGTACAGAAGGTGTCCCACGACAACACCTGGCTGCGCCAGGACGAGGACCCGGCCTGGGTGTTCGGCTACGACGTGTTCGAAACGCCCCTGAAGGCACCCGAAACCGCTCGCGAGGAGAGCCCCGCATGACCTCTTCTCAAGCATCTACCTACCGTTACGGCGCCCACGTCCACGCCAACGGCATCCGCCAGCACTACCTGCGCTTTGGCGGCGACACCGCCGCCACCGGCCAGGCCCTGGTGCTGATTCCGGGCATCACGAGCCCTGCCGTCACCTGGTCCTTCGTGGCCGAGCGCCTTGGCCGCCACTTCGATACCTACGTGCTGGACGTGCGCGGGCGCGGACTCTCCGCCACCGGCCCGGAACTCGACTACGACACCGACACCTGCGCCGACGACGTCATCGCCTTCATCGACGCGCTGGGCCTTTCGAACGTGGTGCTGGCCGGTCACTCCATGGGCGCACGCTTTGCCCTTCGCGCCATGACTCGCGGCGCCCGGGGTGTTGCGAAGCTCGTGCTGATCGACCCGCCGGTCTCGGGCCCTGGACGCCGCGAGTATCCCAGCAAGCTACCCTGGTACGTGGACTCCATTCGCGACTGCACCCACGGCGCGAACATCGACACGATGCGCACCTACTGCCCCACCTGGAGCGAGGAGCAGCTTCGGCTGCGCGCCGAGTGGCTGCACACCTGCTACACGCCGGCCATCGTCCAGGCCTTCGAGGAGTTCCACAGTGTAGACATCCACCAGGACCTTCCGGATATCCAGGTGCCGACGCTTTTGATGTGCGCGGGCAAGGGCGGCGTCATCGAAGAGGCGGACCGCCAGGAAATCCAGACGCTATTGCCGTCGATTCGCATCACCACCGCCGCAAGCGCCGGTCACATGATTCCCTGGGACGACCTCGACGGCTTCTTCGCCGCCTTCGAGGATTTCCTCGGCACCCCCCTTTGAGAGGTCGATTGCCATGACATCCCCTACCAAGATCTACCGTATCGGCCAGATCGTGCCGAGCTCCAACATCACCATGGAGACGGAAATCCCGGCCATGCTCACCGCGCGCCAGCTGATCCGCCCGGAGCGCTTCACCTTCCACGGCAGCCGCATGCGCATGAAGACCGTGAGCAAGGACGAGCTGGCGGCGATGGACGGTGAATCCGACCGCTGCGCGCTGGAGCTTTCGGATGCCGCCGTCGACGTCATGGGCTACGCCTGCCTGGTGGCCATCATGGCCATGGGCCCGGGCTATCACCGGGCGTCCCAGAAGCGGTTGCGCGGACGCACCGAGGAGAACGGCTGCGACACGCCTGTGGTGACCAGCGCCGGCGCCCTGGTGGACGCCTTGCACGTCATGAAGGCCAAGCGCGTGGTCGTGGTCGCCCCTTACATGAAGCCTTTGACCGAGATGGTGGTGGACTACATTCGCCAGGAAGGCGTCGAGGTGGTCGATTACCGGGCGCTCGAGATCCCCAACAACCTGGACGTGGCCCGCCACGACCCGGCCAAGCTCCCCGAGATCGTGGCGAGCCTCGACGTCAGTGACGTCGACGCCATCGTGCTGTCCGCCTGCGTGCAGATGCCGTCGCTTGCCGCGGTCTCCAAGGTCGAAGCCCTGACCGGCAAGCCCGTGGTCACCGCCGCCATCGCCACCACCTACGCCATGCTCAAGGCGCTCGACCTGGAGCCGGTCGTACCGGGCGCGGGCGCTTTGCTTTCCGGCGCCTACTAGGAGCAAGCCCATGGCTAGCCAACACGCCACACCCAGCCACTCGGCCCAGGAGAACTATCGCGGCGTCTGGGACGGGCGCATCGGGTTCGGGCGCAAGGCGGCGCTTCTGGTGGTGGACTTCATGCAGGGCTACGTGCGCGAGGAGTCACCGCTGTTCGCCCCCGGCGTCGTCGAGGCGGTGGCGTACATGCCGGCGCTGCTCGAGGCCGCCCGCCAGAGCGACACCCCGGTCATTCACACCAACATCCTCTACCACGCCCCGGATCAGCTCGACGGCGGCCTCTGGGTGCAGAAGTCGCCGGTGATGCGGGCCATGGTGGCGGGCAATCCCTTCGCCGAGTTCTGCGACGAGGTGACGCCGCTACCCACGGAGCCGGTCATCACCAAGCAGTACGCCAGCGCCTTCTTCGGCACTTCGCTTTCCGCGATGCTGGTGGCGATGGGGGTGGACACGATCATCGTCACCGGCTGCTCGACCAGCGGCTGCATTCGCGCCACCGCCGTCGACGGCCTGCAGTACGGATTTCGAGTGATGGTGGTGCGCGACTGCGTGGGCGACCGCCACCCCGACCCGCACGAGGCCAACCTGTTCGACATCGACAGCAAGTATGGCGACGTCATCGACCGTCAGCAGGCGATCGGTCACCTGAGAAAAGCCGGCACCGGAAACGCATAAGTGCAGCACCCAAAAAGCCCCCTGAGTCCAGCTCAAGGGGCCTTGTCATGGTCGCGCGTCCTTCAGGCTCAGTAGCGAATCACGCTACCGGGTCGGCGTTCATCTTGTCGAGCAGGTGCATCAGCGCGACCCGCTCGGCGGGGTTGAGGTTCGCCATGGTGGCGTCGCTGATGCGCTTGGCCTCGGGCACCATCTCCTCGACCAGGGCCTCGCCGGGTTCGGTGATCACCACCATGACCTTGCGCTGGTCACGCGGGTCGGTGCTCAGGCGCACCCACTCGCGCGCCTTGAGGCGCTTGATCACCCCGCGCAGGGTGGCCGGGTCGATGGCCGTGGCGTTGACGATGTCGGTCAGCGAGCTCGGCCCGCGCTCCATCACGGTGCACAGGGTCACGAACTGGATGGCGGTGAGCTGCTTTTCCGCGACGTGGCGTTGAAAGATGGCGATATGGCGCTGGTAGGCCTTGCGCAGCAGATGGCCCACCTGCTCGGAGAAATCGTAGCCCTGCTGGGAAGGCGTGGGATGCTCATTCTGGGCGTCGAGCATGGAACGGTCCGATGTCATTCAGATTCCTTGATTGGATGGGGGGCCTCCGTGCAGAAGCGTCGCCTAGCCCGCCTACTTATGGTGTGTACATTATAATTTTACCGTAGACTCAGGCAACCTCTGTTCCAAGCGCGTCGCCCCGTGCCCCAACAATAACCCAGGAGGCCTCCCCTTGCTCTCCCATCGACCGTTTCCCCATCGAGTGCACGACCGGCAGGCGCTGCTCCACGGCTCGAATCTTCTCGTCGTCTACCGGGACCCGGTGGCGTCGCCCAAGCCGGCCCCCGGCCAACCGGGCACCCACTCGGATTTCGTGCCCACGGAACCGGAGTTCTTCGTCGCCGTGCTCGATAGCGGCCAGGTGCTCGCCTTCAACGGCCATGTGGACCTGGGAACCGGCATTCGCACGGCCCTGGCCCAGATCGTCGCCGAGGAGCTCGAGGTAGCGCTGGACGCGGTCACCATGGTGCTGGGGGATCCTTTCGACGTGCCGAACCAGGGCCCGACCATCGCCAGCGCCACCATCCAGATCACCGCCGAGCCGCTGCGCCGGGCCGCTGCCCAGGCCCGGGAATACCTGATCGATTTGGCGTCAGAGCACTTCGAGGCGCCACGGGAGCGGCTGGTCTGCGCAAGCGGAAGCATCAAGCCTCGGGATACCGCCTGCCTGGCCATCGGCTACGGGGCACTGCTCCAGGGCAGGCGCCACGCGCTGAAACTCGCCGAGACCGTCGCCTTGAAGCCCGCCGATGCCTACACCCTGGTGGGCAAGTCCTCGGCCCGGGTGGACATTCCCGGCAAGGCAACCGGGGCGCTGACCTTCGTGCACGACCTGCGCGTGCCCGGCATGCTGCACGCCCGGGTAGTGCGCCCGCCCTACGCCGGTCACGACCGGGGCGCCTTCGTCGGCACCTCGCTGGTGAGCGTCGACAAGGCCTCGGTGATGGGCATGCCCGGCGTCGTCGACGTGGTGGTACAGGGGGACTTCGTCGGCGTGGTGGCCGAGCGCGAGGAGCAGGCCGTCGCCGCCGCCCGGGCCCTGCGGCTGACCTGGCGCCCTCCGCAAGGCCTTACGGATCTGAGCGACATCGAGGCCGCCCTCGTCGCTCTGCCCGCCCAGCACCGGTCGCTGCTCGACGAGGGCGATACCGATACCGCGCTGGCCTTGGCTCACCACCGGATACACCGCACCTACCTCTGGCCGTTTCAGCTGCATGGCTCCATCGGCCCCTCCTGCTCGGTGGCGGACTACCGCGACGGCCGTCTCGAGGTGTGGTCCGGCACCCAGAACCCGCACAGCCTGCGGGCGGACCTTTCCCGCCTGATGGAACTCGACGAAGGCGCGATCACAGTGACGCGCCTGGAAGCCGCCGGCTGCTACGGACGCAACTGCGCCGATGACGTGGGCGGGGATGCGGCTCTGCTCTCCCGCGCGGTGGGCCGGCCGGTGCGGGTCCAGCTCACCCGGGAGCAGGAGCATTTGTGGGAGCCCAAGGGCGCGGCCCAGCGCATGGAGATCGAGGCCGGCATCGACGCCGACGGCGCGCTTGCGGGATATCGTTTCGTGACCCGCTACCCCTCGAACAACGCGCCGCTGCTGGCATCGCTTCTGACCGGCGTGCAGCCTCCCAGCGACGTGCCCTTCCAGATGGGGGATCGTACTTCGGTGCCCCCTTATCGCTACCCGCATCGCCGTATCGGCTGCGATGACGTGCCCACGCTGGTGCGCGCCTCCTGGCTTCGCGGCGTCTCCGCCATGCCCAACGCCTTCGCCCACGAGTGCGCCATCGACGAGCTCGCTCACGCAGTGGAGGCGGACCCGGTCGCCTTTCGGTGCCGCCACCTGAGCGACCCACGGGCCGTGGCCCTGGCTAGAGCGCTCGCCGAGCGCGCCGACTGGCAGCCTCGCCGGGCGTTCAGCGCCCCCCGGGAGGAGGCGGGCTGGCACTACGGGCGAGGATTCGCCTACGCCCAGTACGTGCACAGCAAGTTTCCCGGCTTCGGTGCGGCGCTGGCGGCCTGGGTGGTGGAGCTCAAGGTACACGGTGAGAGCGGGCGCATCGTCATCGAGCGGCTGTGGGTTGCCCAGGACGCGGGGCTGATGGTCAACCCCGCCGGCGTGCGCCACCAGGTGCACGGCAATATCCTCCAGACCTTGAGCCGCACCTTGAAGGAGCGGGTGGAGTTCGAGGCCGGCCTTCCGGCTTCCCGAGAGTGGGGAAGCTATCCGATCCTGCGCTTCTCGGAGCTGCCGGCGATCGATCTCCTGCTGCTGGATAGGGCCGACCAGCCGCCGCTGGGGGTGGGCGAATCCACCTCGCTACCGGGTGCGCCCGCCATCGCCAACGCCCTGTTCGATGCGCTGGGGCTGCGCTTCACCCGGCCGCCGTTCACGCCGGACATCGTTCGCGCGCGTCTGCGTGAAAACGTTGGCGATGCGCCGATGGCTTCGAATATACGGTGACATTCTCATTCAAGTTGACAATGAAACGGTCGTTATAAACAGGGTACACACAACAAAATACGGTCGATTTGGCAGCCCTATCCGACCCTGTCGACCCGGCTATGGCTCATTCGAAACCCTCGAGGATGTAAATGCGCAAGTTCTCCCGCCTGTCGTTGACACAAAAACTGCTGTGCGCCGTCGCGCTGCCGCTGCTCGTCGTCGCCGTGATTCTCGGCATCATCGTCAATCAGCAGCTCAATACCGCCATTCCTGCACTGATCGACAACGCCGGCAAGCGCCAGGTGGCGGCGCGGGCCGACGAGATCAGCCGCTGGATCACCGGCTATCGCAACTGGAACGCGGTGCTGGCCGAGGACGAGCGCCTGGCCGCGGACGTACCGATGGCTTCGCACCTTGGCTGGCTCGAGAAACGCTACCCGCCGGGCGGCACCATCGAGTCGCTGTTCTTCTCGGACGCCACCGGCGACACCCTCACCCATGCCGGCGTGGTGCTGGACATCTCCGAGCGCGGCTATTTCAAGACCGTGGTCAGCGACGCCGTCCAGGATAGCCTGCTGGTCGACCCGGTCATCTCGATGGTGAGCGGCCTGCCGACCGCGCTGATCGTCGATGCGGTCTTTGATGACGCCGGCAACCGCGCCGGCCTTCTGGGCATTACCGTGTCCATGGCGGCGGTGTCGGACATCACCTCGGACATCAACGTCGGCGAGGGCAGCTACGGCTGGATGATCGATAGCCAAGGTCAGGTGATCGCCCACCCGGTGGAAGAGTATCGCATGACGCTCAACTACACCGACGGCGACGAGACCCAGGGCTACGACGGCCTGAGCGCGCTGAGCGCTCGCATTCTCGACGGTACCCCGGGCTCCGGCGAGGTCCTCATGCCCGACGGTGAGCGCAGCGTACTGATGTGGAGCCCGGTACAGGGCACCT
>NZ_JAMZBD010000028.1:0-13382 GCF_024158685.1 Halomonas sp. 707D4
GGCCACCGCCGTTCATCAGCGGCACGATCGAGAGCATCTTGGCGCTGGTACCCAGCTCCATGATCGGGAACAGGTCGGTCAGGTAGTCGCGCAGCACGTTGCCGGTGACCGAGATGGTGTCCTCGCCGCGGCGGATGCGCTCGAGCGACACCTGCATCGCGTCAACAGGCGCCAGGATGCGAATGTCGAGCCCCTCGGTGTCGTGCTCCTCGAGGTAGGTTTCGACCTTCTCGATCAGCTTGGCGTCGTGGGCGCGGTTGGCGTCGAGCCAGAAGATCGCCGGGGTGGCGCTTTCGCGGGCGCGGTTGACGGCGAGCTTGACCCAGTCCTTGATCGGCGCGTCCTTGGTCTGGCACATGCGCCAGATGTCGCCGGCGGCCACGTCGTGGCTGAACAGCGTCTTGCCACTTTCATCCGTCACCACCACGGTGCCGTCCGCGGGAATGTGGAAAGTCTTGTCGTGAGAGCCGTACTCCTCGGCTTTTTGGGCCATCAGGCCGACGTTGGGCACCGAGCCCATGGTGGTCGGGTCGAAGGCGCCGTGCTTCTTGCAGTCCTCGATCACGCTCTGGTAGATAGTGGCGTAGCAGCGATCCGGGATCACCGCCTTGGCATCCTGCAGCTCGTCGTTTGCGTTCCACATCTTACCGGAGTCGCGGATCATCGCCGGCATGGAGGCGTCGATGATCACGTCCGACGGCACGTGCAGGTTGGTGATGCCCTTGTGGGAGTTGACCATCGCCATCGACGGGCGCTCCTTGTACAGCGCGTCGATGTCGGCCTTGATGGCATCACGCTGCTCGGCGGAGAGCGTCTCGATCGAGCTGTAGAGATCGCCCAGGCCCGAGGCCGGGTTGAAGCCCGCTTCTTTCAAGGCGTCGGCATGCTTGTCGAGCACGTCCTTGTAGAACTCCTCGACCACGATACCGAACATGATCGGGTCGGAGACCTTCATCATGGTGGCCTTCAGGTGCAGCGAGAAGAGCACGCCGCGCTGCTTGGCGTCCTCGATCTCGCGGCCGATGAAGGCGCGCAGCTTGGCGCTGCTCATGGCGGCGGCATCGACGACTTCGCCCTCTTGGACCGCCAGGCCTTCTTTCAAGACGGTGGTGTTGCCGTCCTTCTGCTGAAGCTCGATCTTGAGCTTGCCGGCGGACTCGATGATCGCGGACTGCTCGCTGCCGTAGAAGTCGCCCTCGGACATGTGGGCCACGTGGGAGTCGGAGTCCTTGCTCCACTCGCCCATGCGGTGCGGGTACTTGCGGGCGTAGTTCTTGACCGACTTCGGCGCGCGGCGGTCCGAGTTGCCTTCGCGCAGCACCGGGTTCACCGCGCTGCCCTTGGCCTTGTCGTAGGCCGCCTTGATCGCCTTCTCGTCGTCGTTTTTCGGCTCGTCCGGATAGTCCGGCAGGTCATAGCCCTGTCCCTGCAGCTCCTTGATGGTGGCCTTGAGCTGCGGGCCGGAGGCGCTGATGTTGGGCAGCTTGATGATGTTGGCTTCCGGGGTGGTGGCAAGCTGGCCAAGTTCGGCGAGATCGTCGCTCACCCGCTGCTCGCTGCTCAAGCGGTCCGGGAACTGCGCCAGCACGCGCGCGGCAAGCGAGATGTCGCGGGTCTCGACCTCGACGCCGGCGGAGTCGGTGAACGCATCGATGATGGGGAGCAGCGAGTAGGTCGCAAGCGCAGGCGCTTCGTCGGTGAGCGTGTAAATGATCTTCGGCGTTTTGGACATTTTGCGTTAACCTCGTTTTCTGTCGCTATGACTAAAATTTTCCGGCGGCCATCGATGGGCCTGGCATGAAGCGCGGTGTCGCGCGATAGGGTCGACGTTCGCTACCACGCCGGTGGTGGCCGTCGCTATCGGCGCGACCGACGCCGACGCTTGTTATCGGTCCGTGTCAGACCCAGCACTTTACTCCTTTATGCGATTGTCGACAAATTCACCCGGCCACACGAGAGCCCGATGAGCACGCTCTATCTTCTGCACAAGCCCTACCGGATGCTGTCCCAGTTCACCGACCCGGAGGGCCGTGCCACCCTCGCCGACGTCATCGACGTGCCCGGCGTCTACGCCGCCGGCCGGCTCGACTACGACTCGGAAGGCCTGCTGCTCTTAAGCGACGACGGCGCGCTCATCCACCGCATCGCCCATCCGCGCCACAAGCAGCCCAAGACCTACTGGGCCCAGGTCGAAGGCGAGATCGACGACGACGCCCTGGCGGCCCTGCGCGCCGGCGTCACGCTCAAGGATGGCCCTACCCTGCCCGCCAAGGCGCGGCGCATCCAGGCGCCCGACATCGCCGAACGCACTCCGCCCATCGAGCCCAAGCGCCATCCGGTGACCAGCTGGCTGGAGCTGACCATCACCGAGGGCCGCAACCGTCAGGTTCGCCGCATGACGGCCCACGTCGGCTTTCCCACCCTGCGCCTGGTACGCGCTGCCATCGGTAGCTGGCGCCTGGACGACCTGGCCCCGGGACAGTGGCGCCGCCAGACCCTGCACGCCCCGAAAGCCCCGGCCAAGCGAGCGGGCGCCAAGCCGCGTCGGCGCTTCCCGTCATGAGCGCTCTCCACGTCACCGTCGCCTGCGTGATCGAGCGAGACGGCCGCTACCTGATGGTCGAGGAGGATCGCGGCGGCGCGCGAACCCTCTTCAACCAGCCGGCCGGGCATGTTGAACCCGGCGAGGGGCCCCTTGCCGCGGCGCTGCGCGAAACGCGCGAGGAGACCGCCTGGCGGGTACGACTGACCCGCTACCTGGGGCTCTACGTGTTCGATACTCCAGGCAAGACCTTTCACAGCCACGGCTTTCTGGCCGCCCCCGACACCTTTCTGGCCACGCCCCTGGACCCGGACATCCACGCCACCCACTGGCTGAGCCTTGAAGAGATTCGCGCGCTGCACGCAGAGGGTCGCTTGCGAAGCCCCCTGGTGGTCACCCGCATCGAGGATGCCCTGGCCGGACGCCACTACCCGCTGGCGGTGGTGCGGGAGTGAACACTCGAAGCGCCGGGGCCGCATCGTGTATAATCGCCGCCAATCGATAATCACTCGTTGATAGTCACGTGTTAGATAGTCACTCATTTTAAGAGGATGGCGATGACATCCACTCACAGCACACCGGCCGCCGGGACGCCGGCCGCCGGCAAGGTGATCGTCGGCATGTCCGGCGGCGTCGACTCCTCCGTCTCGGCCCTGCTGCTCCTGCAGCAGGGTTTCGAGGTCGAGGGGCTGTTCATGAAGAACTGGGACGAGGACGACGGCACCGAGTACTGCACCGCCAAGGAGGACCTGGCCGACGCCCAGGCCGTGTGCGAGAAGCTCGGCATCAAGCTGCATACCGCCAACTTCGCCGCCGAGTACTGGGACAACGTCTTCGAGCACTTCCTCGAGGAGTACAAGGCCGGGCGCACCCCGAACCCGGACATCCTGTGCAACCGGGAAATCAAGTTCAAGGTGTTCCTCGACTACGCCCGGATGCTCGGCGCCGAGCTGATCGCCACCGGCCACTACGTGCGCCGCGGCGAGCGCGATGGCCGCCCGCGACTGCTGAAAGGCCTGGATGCCAACAAGGACCAGAGCTACTTCCTGCATGCGGTGCCGGAAGCGGCGATCGCCAAGACGCTTTTCCCCGTGGGCGAGCTCGAAAAGCCTGCGGTGCGCGCACTCGCCGAGGAGCACGACCTGGTCACGGCGAAGAAGAAGGACTCCACCGGCATCTGCTTCATCGGCGAGCGCCGCTTCAAGGATTTCCTGCAGCAGTACCTGCCCGCCCAGCCGGGCAAGATCGAGACCCTCGACGGCGACGTCATCGGCGAGCACGGCGGCCTGATGTACTACACCCTGGGCCAGCGCCAGGGCTTAGGGATCGGCGGCCTGGCCAACTACTCCGAGGAGCCCTGGTACGTGGCCGGCAAGGACCTCGAGCGCAACGTGCTGATCGTCGTCCAGGGCAAGAGTGACGCGCACCTCTACACCGACACGCTCGCGACCGAGGCGATGGACTGGGTGGCGGGCGAGGCGCCGGTCGCCGAGGGCCGCTTCACGGCCAAGACCCGCTATCGCCAGAGCGACTGCCCGTGCTACGTGACCACGCTCGCCGATGGCGGCGTGGAGGTTCGCTTCGACGATCCGCAGTGGGCGGTCACGCCGGGCCAGTCGCTGGTGCTCTACGACGGTGACGTATGCCTGGGCGGCGGGGTGATCCGCGCCGCCTGGAACGCCGCCGAGGTGGCGGCATGACGACCACGCCGATCCATCGCGCCCCGGATGCCCCGAGCGTGCGCCAGGCACTGGCGCTGGCCGGGGTCTTCCAGGCGGCGAGCCTGGTCGACGAGCTGGCGCGCACCGGCCAGGTCGACCCGCGCGCCTGGGAGACGTTGATTAACGCCACGATCGACACGAACCCGGCGAGCTTCGAGGCGATCTACGGCGGCCACCCCAACAACCTGCGCCGCGGCCTCGATACTCTGGAAGCGCTTTCCGGGCGCAAGCAGGCCAACCCGGTGGTGCTGCGCTACGGCTTCTCGCTTCTGATGCTGATGAACAAGCTGCGCAGCGACACCGCCATGATGGACACACTCGGCGAGAAACTCGCCCACGTGCAGCGTCAGGCGGAGCGCTTCGGGCCCGTGCACGAAAACGTCATCGCGAGCCTCGGCGAGACCTACCAGGAGACCCTCTCCACCTTCAAGACCCGCATCGTGGTCCAGGGCGACCCGTCGCTCTTGCAGACCCGCATGATGCCCGAACGGGTGCGGGCGTGCCTGATGAGCGGCATCCGCTTCGCTTTGCTGTGGCACCAGCAGGGCGGACGGCGCTGGAAACTGGTGTTCCAGCGCAAGGCGCTTCGCCGCGCCCTCGACGACCTGAGCTAGCCCCGCAACCGACCCATCGACCCTTCTCGATCATTTTTGGAATCCTTGCCATGCAACTCTCCGCTCTGACCGCCCTCTCCCCCGTCGACGGCCGCTACGCCGCCAAGGCCGCCGTGCTGCGCGAGCACTTCAGCGAATTCGGCCTCATCCGCGCCCGCGTCATCGTCGAGGTACGCTGGCTGCAGCGCCTGGCGGCCCACGACGGCATCGCGGAAGTCAGCCCGCTCTCCGGTGAGGCCAACGCCTTCCTGGAAGCGCTGATCAGCGAGTTCTCGGTCGACGACGCCGAGCGCATCAAGGAGATCGAGCGCACCACCAACCACGACGTCAAGGCGGTGGAGTACTTCCTCAAGGAGAAGATCGAAGGCAACGTGGAGCTTCACGCGGTCACCGAGTTCATCCACTTCGCCTGCACCAGCGAGGACATCAACAACCTCTCCTACGGCGTGATGCTGGTCGACGGCCTCGACGCCATGCTGCCGACGCTTCACCAGGTGGCAGACGAGATCGCCAAGCTCGCCGTGGCCCACGCCGGCCAGCCGATGCTCTCGCGCACCCACGGCCAGACCGCAAGCCCGACCACGCTCGGCAAGGAGATGGCCAACGTGGCGTACCGCCTGAAGCGCCAGCTCAAGCAGATCGAGAGCGTCGAGGTGCTGGGCAAGATCAACGGCGCGGTGGGCAACTACAACGCGCACCTGGCGACCTACCCGGAGATCGACTGGGAAGCCAACGCGCGTACCTTCGTCGAGGGGCTGGGCCTGCGCTTCAACCCCTACACCACCCAGATCGAGCCCCACGACTACATCGCCGAGCTGTTCGATGCGCTCGCGCGCTTCAACACCATCCTGATCGACTTCGACCGCGACGTCTGGGGCTACATTTCGCTGGGCTACTTCAAGCAGCGCACCGTCGAGGGCGAAATCGGCTCCTCCACCATGCCGCACAAGGTCAACCCGATCGACTTCGAGAACTCCGAAGGCAACCTGGGGCTTGCCAACGCGGTGCTGAGCCACCTGGCTCAGAAACTGCCGATCTCGCGCTGGCAGCGCGACCTGACCGACTCCACGGTGCTGCGCAACCTCGGCGTGGGCCTGGCCTACGCGCTGATCGGCTACCACGCGAGCCTGAAGGGCATCGGCAAGCTCGAGGCCAACCCGGCGCGGCTCGAAGAGGACCTCGACAACAGCTGGGAAGTGCTCGCCGAGCCGATCCAGACCGTGATGCGCCGCTACGGGATCGAGAAGCCCTACGAAAAACTCAAGGAGCTGACCCGCGGCAAGCGCATCGACCAGGCGGGTTTCGCCGCCTTCATCGACACGCTGGAGCTGCCCGACGCCGTCAAGCAGGAGCTCAAGGCGCTGTCGCCGGCAAGCTACATCGGCAACGCCCGCGCCCAGGCCGAAGCGCTGCCCGAGCGCCTGGATGCGCTGTAAGGCGCACCGCTCGACCACCCGTTCACCGAGGATATCGCCATGAGCCACCGCAACGAGCCGCTGACCCTGCTGGGCGATCTGACGCCCGAGGAGTTTTTGAAAAGCTACTGGCAGCAGAAGCCGCTGCTGATCCGTGGCGCGATCCCGGACTTCGTCAGCCCCCTGGACCCGGACGAGCTGGCGGGGCTTGCCTGCGAGCCCGGCGTCGAGGCGCGGCTGGTCGAGGAGAATGGCCCCGATGGCCCGTGGCAGGTCTCCCACGGGCCCTTCGACGACGCCACCTTCGAGCGGCTGCCGCAAGGTCACTGGAGCCTGCTGGTACAGGCGGTGGATCACTACGTTCCCGACGTCGCCGCGCTGATGAAGTCGTTCAGCTTTCTGCCCAACTGGCGGCTCGACGACATCATGGTGAGCTACGCCCCGCCCGGTGGAAGCGTGGGGCCCCACGTCGACCAGTACGACGTCTTTCTGCTCCAGGGGCGCGGGCATCGCCGCTGGCAGCTCGGCGGCAAGCAGGCGGACGACGCGCCGATCCTCCAAGGCATCGATCTCAAGATCCTCGCGACCTTCGAGATCGAGCCGGACTCCGACTGGACCCTGGCTCCCGGCGACATGCTCTACCTGCCGCCGGGCTGGGCGCACCACGGCGTCAGCCAGACCGACGACTGCATGACCTACTCGATCGGCTTTCGCGCGCCCTCCGCAGATGAAGCGATCACCTCCTTCGCCGACTACCTGGGCGAGCAGCTGCCGGGCTCAACGCGCTACAGCGACGCCGGCATGGCGCCGGCCGAGGCGACCGGCGAGCTCGACGACGACGCCCTCGAGCGGATGCGCCACTTCATCCTCTCGACACTGGACCAGCCCCGTGAGCTCGCCCAGTGGTTCGGCCGGGTGATGACCCAACCAAAGTATATGGACCAGGTCATCCCGCTCGAGGAGCCGATGAGCGAAGAGGACCTTGTCGCGCAACTACACGCCGGCGAGCCGCTGTTCCACACCCCGGGCTCGCGGGTGGCCTGGCGCACCGAGCAGGGTGCGACCACGCTGTTCGTGGACGGTGACGGCCTGCCCTGCGACCCGGCCCTCGCCCGGCGCATCGCCGACAGCGCGCCAATGTACGCGGACGTGCTCGAACTCGACGGGGCGGCGGCGATGCTGACGCACCTGGTCAACGCCGGAAGCCTCGGCTTTCTGGAAGACGAGGACGAATAGCGCTCGCGCGCCTTCAGCAGGCGCCGCCTTCGGGCGGCGCCTTTTTTGTGCCTGCCCCCCGCTGGCGAAAAACGACTACCCAGTCGCGCCGTTGGACGAACGCCGTGTCGTCGAGCTACAACCGCACCTGACCCGAAGTGTCAATTGCTGCACTGCACCACCTTGTCGATAGTGAAAGCACGCCCGCCGCGTGGGCGAATACCGACGCCCCAGGCGTTCGACGAATGCGATCACGACCGGAGAATCGACATGACAGGACTGCTCGACGACATCAAGGCGCTGACCCAGCTGCGCGAGGCCCAGGGCGGCAAGTGGGACGCCATCAAGCCGGAGTACGCCGCGCGCATGCGCGCCCAGAACCGTTTTCACACGGGGCTCGACATCGCCCGCTACACCGCCTCCATCATGCGCGCCGACATGGCGGCGTTCGACCAGGACCGCAGCCGCTACACCCAGTCGCTGGGTTGCTGGCACGGCTTCATCGGCCAGCAGAAGATGATCGCCGTCAAGAAACACTTCGGCTCCACGAAGCGACGCTACCTGTACCTGTCCGGCTGGTTGGTCGCCGCGCTGCGCTCGGAGCTCGGCCCGCTGCCGGACCAGTCGATGCACGAGAAGACCGCCGTCGCCCACCTGATCGAGGAGCTCTACACCTTCCTCAAGCAGGCCGATGCCTGGGAACTCAACCACCTGTTTCGCCAGCTCGACGATGCCCAGGCGGCGGGAGATCGCGACCAGGTGGCGGCGCTGACCCGGGAGATCGACGGCTTCGAGACCCACGTGGTGCCGATCATCGCCGACATCGACGCGGGCTTCGGCAACGCCGAGGCGACCTATCTGCTGGCCAAGCAGTTCATCCTCGCCGGCGCCTGCTGCATCCAGCTCGAGAACCAGGTCTCCGACGAGAAGCAGTGCGGCCACCAGGATGGCAAGGTGACCGTGCCCCACGAGGACTTCCTCGCCAAGATCAACGCCGTGCGCTATGCCTTTCTCGAGCTCGGCGTCGACGACGGCGTGATCGTGGCGCGCACCGACTCCCTCGGTGCCGGCCTGACCCAGAAGATCGCCGTCACCCATCGGCCGGGGGATCTGGGCGACCAGTACAACGGCTTTCTGGATGGCGAGGAGATCCAGAGCGCCGACGAGATCGCCAACGGCGACGTGGTGATCAAGCAAGACGGCAAGCTGGTGCGACCCAAGCGCCTCGCCTCGGGGCTCTACCAGTTCAAGCCCGGCAGCGGCGAGGATCGCGTGGTGCTGGACTGCATCACCAGCCTGCAAAACGGCGCCGATCTTCTGTGGATCGAGACCGAGAAGCCCCACGTCGCCCAGATCGCCGCCATGGTCGAGCGTATCCGCGAGGTGGTGCCGGACGCCAAGCTGGTCTACAACAACTCGCCCTCGTTCAACTGGACGCTCAACTTCCGCCAGCAGGTGTTCGACGCCTGGCAGAAGGAGGGCAAGGACGTTTCCGGCTACGACCGCGCGCGGCTGATGGACGCCGAGTTCGATGCCACCGAGCTCGGCTGGCTCGCCGACGAGTGGACGCGCGATTTCCAGCGCCACGCCTCCCGTGATGCCTACGTGTTCCACCACCTGATCACCCTGCCCACCTACCACACGGCGGCGCTGTCGACGGACAACCTGGCCAAGGGCTATTTCGGCGACGAGGGCATGCTCGCCTACGTCGCCGGGGTCCAGCGCCAGGAGATCCGCCAGGGCATCGCCACGGTCAAGCACCAGGACATGGCCGGCTCCAACATCGGTGACGATCACAAGGAGTTCTTCCACGGCGAGGCCGCGCTCAAGGCCGGCGGCAAGGACAACACAATGAACCAGTTCTGAGGTGATGCCCCCTTCGATGCGCGCCGGGCGAGCCCGGCGCGCCACGCCTCTTGCCCGACCCCGCCGCGTTAACTACAGTTTGTAGCAAGGTGTCGGCGTCCTGCACGCCCGCTGCCCCCTTGATTGCACATTGGGTGCACATTTGTTTCCCATTACCCGATGATCCGTCTATAAAAATGATCTTTTCGAACCGACGCTGGTCAAAGTCATGAAGCGTGGTTTATATTAATGAACACTGTTTGATAACTACTCGACCCATACGGCATTCGCAGCTGCCTGCGCCGATCGAACTGGAGGTTTTCATGAAACGACTTTTGCCCGTTGCCGCCCTGAGCCTGTTGACCCTGGCCGGCTGTGCCAACACCTCGACCTACTCGGGCGACGTGTACCGCGGTAATCAGGCCCAGACCGGCCAGAGCGTGAGCTACGGCACCATCGTGGCGGTGCGCCCGGTGCAGATCCAGGCCGACAGCCGTGCGGGAGGCCTGCTGGGTACCGGTGGCGGCGCCGTGATCGGTGGCCTGCTGGGTAGCCAGGTGGGTGGCGGCACCGGACGTCAGCTCGCCACCGTCGCCGGTGCGCTCGGCGGCTCCGTGGCCGGAAGCTCGATCGAGGATCGTGCCAACCGCGTCAGCGCTCTGGAAATGGAAGTGCGCCGCGACGATGGCACCGACGTGGTCGTCGTCCAGCGGGCCGATCGCCAGTACCAGGCCGGCCAGCGGGTCCGTCTGATCGGCAGCGGCGGCAACCTGAGCGTCGCCCCCTACTGAGCCCCGTACTGCACCAACGAAAACGCCCGGCCAATTGGCCGGGCGTTGCGTTTCGGGCGTCGTGCTAGGCGAGAATGGCTCAGTGGGAGAGACCGCTCGCCCAGTCGGCGAGCTTCATCACCACCAGCGCGATCAGGCCGATCAGGAGGGCGACCAGCAGGATCTCGACCGGGTTGACCAGGGCAGTGGCGCCGAGCACGGCAAGCGCGCCCACCCACAGGTAGCGGTTTTCGCCGTGGCTCTTCATCACGCCGGGCAGGCACTTGTCGAGCCCCCGACTGACGCCGGTGTGCCAGCGCTGGTTGGCGAAATAGGCGATCAGCACGAACGCGATGAGCCAGATAAACAAGATCGTCATGAGAACTCCGAATGAGCGTTGTCTCGAAAACGAGAGTGGAAAAGGGATCGGGCTAGGGTATCGCTCACCCTGCCCTTGCGCAATACCACGCGCGGCGCCAAGCGGGGAAAAACCGGCGCCGCCCCCTGACAAGCCAGGCCACACGCGTTACCATTGAGGTACATGCACTCACCGAAAGGTTCTTCAATGCAAATTGCGCAAAACTCGGTTGTCGCGTTCCACTACACCCTGACCAACGACGCAGGTGAAGTGCTGGATAGCTCCGAAGGCCGCGAGCCGCTCACCTACCTGCACGGCGCGGGCAACATCATCCCGGGTCTCGAGAAGGAGCTCGAAGGTCGCAGCGAAGGCGACAAGCTCAACGTCAAGGTCGCCCCCGAAGAGGGCTACGGCGAAGTCCAGGAGCAGCTGATGCAGGAAGTGCCGCGCGATGCCTTCCAGGGCGTCGAGAGCATCGAGCCGGGCATGCAGTTCCAGGCGCAGACCCAGGGCGGCCCGCTGATGGTCACCGTCAAGCAGGTCGAAGGCGACACCGTGGTGGTCGACGGCAACCACCCGCTGGCCGGCCAGCACCTGAACTTCGACGTGGAAATCGCCACCGTGCGTGAAGCGAGCCAGGAAGAAGTCGAGCACGGTCACGTGCACGGCGAAGGCGGCGTCCATCACTGAGCGACGCACGCAACAGCAAAAAGGCGGCCTGCGGGCCGCCTTTTTCGTGCCTGGCGTTCAGCCGTGACGCCGCTCGAAGCGCCGAAGCCTCAGGGCGAGGAGCAGGGTGACGCCGAGCAGCAGCCACGACCCCAGCGCCACGCCCGGCCACTGCGCGACGCGCCAGAACGGCTCGAGCCAGAAGCCGCCGATGCTCGCCCCCAGGTAGTAGAACACGAGATAAAGCGCCGAGGCGCTGCCGCGCGCGCCTTGGGCGTAGCGCCCTACCCAGCTCGAAGCGAGCGAGTGGCACAGAAAGAAACCGAAGGCGTTGATGGTCAACCCCAGGATCACCAGGACGAGCGCGCTTGACAGCGTCACCGCGGTACCCAGCGTCAGGATCACGATGCCGGCGCACATGCAGCTTGCCGGCGAGAAGCGCCGCGCCAGTCGCCCGGAAACGGTGGAGCCGAAGGTGCCGCCCAGGTAGGTCAGAAAGATCAGCCCCAAGGCGCTGGCGGCGAGCGCGTAGGGCTCGGCGGCCAGGCGAAAGGTGATGTAGCTGTACTGGTTGATGAAGACCAGAAAGTTGATACCGCCAATGCAGTAGGCCCCGAGCAGCGCCGGCGTGCGCAGGTGCGCCACGAGATCGCGCACCGCCTGGCGCAGCTCGAAGCGCTTGGCGACGAAAGAGCGCCCCTCGGGCAGCAGCCGCCAGAAAAGCAGGCAGCCGACGAGCGTCATCGCACCGACGGCCACGAAGGCCGCCTCGGGCCCGCCGATCGAGGACGCCCAGCCGCCCACCACGCGTCCGCTGATGCCGCCCAGCGAATTGGCGCCGATATACAGCCCCACCGCGCCGAGCAGCGCGGGCTTGTCGAACTCGTCGCCCATCCAGGCGATGGCCACCGCCGGAAGCCCGCCGAGTGCGAAGCCCTGAATCAGGCGCAGGATCAACAGCGTCTCGAAGTTCGGCGCGAAGGCCAGGCACAGCGAAAGCGCGCCGGCCACGACCAGCGTGACGCGCATGATCGCCCCGCGCCCGATGGCATCGGAAAGGGGGCCGAACACCAGAAGCGCGAAGGCCAGTGACAGCGTGGCGAACGACATCAGAAGGCTTGCGCCGAGCGTGGAGACGCCGTAGGCCTGCTTGAGTTCCGGCAGCAGCGGTTGCGGTACGTAGAGGTTGATGAAGACGAGAAACGAGCCCAGGCAGAGCGCGGCGGTGGCGCGCCACCAGGCGCGGGTTTTGGCCTCGATCATGGCGCATCCGTTGGTGGGCGGCGTCCGACAGTCACGTTCGGCGCCGCGCGATGAAGGTAGTGTCTAGCGACTAGAAATCACCCAGCTGCGCCAGGTGAGTGGCATCCAGCGCTCGGCGCGCCTGCCAGTAGTGGCGCTGCCAGTAGCCGCTGTTCATCGTCGAGATGATCACGCCCCGCGAGGAGGAAGCGTGCAGGAAGTAGCCGTCGCCCATGTAGATCCCTACGTGGTTGTAGGGGCCGGGGGGCTGGAAGAAGACCAGATCGCCCGCCTGGAGCTCTTGGCGGTCGATCAAGCGTCCCTCGTGAACCTGATCGGCGGTGGAGCGGGGAAGCTCCATGTTGAACGTATCGCGGTAGATGTTTCTGACGAATCCCGAACAGTCGACCCCGCGATGGGTAGTGCCGCCTATTCGGTAGGGCGTCCCCGACCACTGCTGATGCTGGGCCAGGAGCGCCTGCCTGATCACCGTTGGTGGAGGGGTCTGGAAGCTGCGAAGCTGGGTCAGGGTATTGTCGATGGGCGACATCTGTGGATTGAAGCCCTTCTCGAGTCCCGGCAGTGACATGGCGAAGTAGTCCTCGGTGGGCTCGACGCCCTGGCGCGAAGATCCCGCACACCCCGCCAATAGAGAAACAACCACGCAAACGCCCACGACACGGAGAGCCGTCACAGCAGGGTGTGGCAACGAAACCATGTAAACAACCCCTTATGAAATGATCCAAAGCCAAGCGCTTTTTTTTCTAGTCACGGACTATAAGCCAAGTCCATCGCCTTTGGCGAGCATCAATGCAGGATGCGTTGATCGCCCGGCAGCGTATCGATGTGCAGAGGCGCGAAATGGCGCGGTTTGGTGCCGGGAAAGTCGAGACTCGCCCAGGGGCCGGCCAGTATCGGCGCCCCGCACACCCAGGCCACCAGGGCCTGGCGGAAACTCGCCAGAAACTCCTCGCGCTCCGGGGTGTCGCCC
>NZ_JAMZBD010000029.1:0-13262 GCF_024158685.1 Halomonas sp. 707D4
CAGCACGGCGGGCAGGCCCAGGAGTGTCGCCTCCAGAAAGAAGGTAGCGTAGCCCTGGGCGGCCACCACCAGCCCGCCGAATCCGCTCAGGAACTTGCCCGGCAGCGTCATCAGCGACGAGAACAGCGCGTACTGGGTCGCGGTATAGGCCTTCGAGGTCAAGCTCGACAGAAAGGCGATGAACACCGCGCTCGCCAGACCGTTGGCGAGGTTATCGCCGATGATCGTCACCACCAGCATCGGCACCCGATCGCCCATCAGGGCCAGCGCCGAGAACAGCAGATTGGTGATCATCACCAAAGCCGCCCCCGCGATCAACAGCGGCCCGATGCCGTAGCGCACCACCAGAAGCCCGCCCAGAATGCCGCCGGCGATGCTCATGGCGATGCCGAAGATGTTGGTGACGGTGGCGATGGTCTCGAGCGAGAAGCCCAAGTCGATATAGAGCGGGTTGGCCATCGAGCCCATCGCCAGATCGCTTATGCGAAACACCGCGATGAACAGCAGAAGCCCCAGCGCCTTTACGCCGAAACGGCGAAAGAAATCCAGGAACGGGCAGACCACCGCGCCCAGCGCCCAGGCGCCCAGGCGCCGGTAGAGCTTGGACTTGCCGCGACTGCCACGCAGAAAGGCGCGCACGCTGGGTTCGTGGACGAGCTGCAGCCCGAGCGAGGCGCGGGCCGGTTCCGGGCGAATCAGCACGGTCAGCACGCCCACGCCCATGAGCAGCGCCATGCACAGGTAAGCCGCCGACCAGGAGACGTGCGCGGCGATGTAGAGCGCCCCGGCGCCGGCGGCGATCAGCCCCAGCCGGTAGCCGATGATGTAGCTCGACGACAGCGCCGCCTGCAGGTCGTCGCCGGCGGACTCGATGCGGTAGGCGTCCACGGCGATGTCCTGGGTGGCCGAGCCGAAGGCCACCAGCAGCGCAAAGGCGGCCACCCAGCCGAGGTTACCGACCGGATCGACCCCGGCCATGCCGACCAGCCCCGCCACGATCAGCGCCTGGGCGAGCAGCATCCAGCCGCGGCGCTGGCCGAACAGGCGCGTCAAGCCCGGCAGCGCCAGCCGGTCGACCACCGGCGCCCAGAAGAACTTGATCGAGTAGAGCATGCCGATCCAGGCGAAGAAGCCGATGGCGGCGACCTCGACGCCGTCGCTTCTAAGCCACGCCGAGAGCGTCGAGAACACCAGCAGAAAAGGCAGCCCCGCGGAGAACCCTAGAAACAGCATGGTGACGACCGGCGCGCAGAAATAGACCAGCAGCGCGCTGCGCCAGCTACGCTTCGGGGTGGGGATGGCCATGAACATCGAACTCCAGAAAGAAACCGGTCATCGAAAACCGTGTAAAAACGCGCGGATGATAGACTAGTGCCGCATCGAACCACCAGCTTACCGGAGAGGAGTTTTGCATGTCGATTGCGCCCCACCAGGTCGTGCGCCTGCACTACGTATTGAGCGACGTCCAGCAGGACGGCACCAAGGCGCCGCTGGACGATTCCCGCGCGCGCCAGAAGCCGCTCGAGTACCTGCATGGGCATGACAATATCCTGCCCGGGCTCGAACGCGCGCTCGTCGGCAAGGGGCCGGGAGACGTCTTCAGCGCCACCCTGGCACCCAGCGATGCCTACGGGCGGCGTGACGAGGCGCTGGTGCAGTGGCTCAAGCGTGATGCCTTCGGCAGCGCCGAGCTCGCCCCGGGCAGCCGCTTTCAGACCGAAGGCGAGGCCGGCCCGCAGATCGTCACGGTGCTCGAACTCGAGGGCGATCGGGTGCGGGTGGATTTGAACCATCCGCTGGCCGGCCACACCCTGCACTACCGGGTCGAGGTGCTCGAGGTGCGCGAGGCGACCCGCGCGGAGCTCGCCAAGGGGCACCCGCTGCCGCCGGGCACCGAGCACGCCAAGGTCGAGGACCGCAAGGTGCTCTAAACGGCGGGAAGATGACCGGGATCAAGGTTTTCTGGCGTGAAGTCGCTAGAGTGGAACCTGCTTAGTCAGTCAGCGCTCGTCAGCGCACAGGACTGCTTTGTCAGGGGAGAAGGCGCAAGCCTTCGATTCAGCCGGCCGGGGGGCCGGCTTTTTTTTGGCTGCAAGATACGCCTAGCGCCAGTGGGCCTGCCAGGCGCGCAGCACGCGCTCCGGGTACCAGGTCTGGCCCAGGCTTCCGTTGTAGCGGGCCAGCGCCCGGGTGAAGTCGCCGTTCTCGACGGCCAGGTAGTGGGCGAGGATCGTGCAGCCGTAGCGCAGGTTGCGGTGCGGGTCGGTCAGGTCGTCCAGGGGCAGGCCGAGCTCCGCGACCCAGAAGGGCATGATCTGCATCAAACCCACGGCGCCGGCGGAGGAGACCGCGTCCGGCTTGAAGGCGCTCTCCACCTCGATCAGCGCCAGCACCAGCGCCGGCGGAAGCCCCGCCAGCTGGGCTTCCTGGTAGAGGCGAGCCAGAAGCGCCTCGCGATGCTCGGCACTTGCGATGAAGCGGGAGAGCGGTGCGTGCATGCGCGCCTGGAAGTGGCGCAGGTGGTGGTGATCGACGCCACCGCCCGCCTCGAAGGTCGGGCGGTGGGGAGGTTCGGCCCAGCCGGGCGAAAGCGCGAGGGCAAGTCCCAGTGCCGCTCCCTGAACGAGCCGACGCATCATGCCCGCCTCACGCCCGGCCAATAGCGCCGATCAGGCGCCGCGGCGTTCGTTCAGGAACGCGACAATGTTCGCCTGCTTGACCATGGTGGCTTCCGTGTCGCGACGGCCCTTGTACTCGAGCTCACCGTTGTCGAGCCCCCGGTCGCCGATCACGATGCGGTGCGGCACGCCCATCAGCTCGAGATCCGCGAACTTGACCCCCGGGCGGGTGTCGCGATCGTCGAGCAGCACGTCGAAGCCGGCCTCGACCAGCGTCTGGTAGAGTGCCTCGGACGCCTCGCGCACGCGCTGGGACTTGTGGGCGTTCATCGGCACCAGCGCCACGTTGAACGGCGCGATGGCGTCGGGCCAGATGATGCCGGCGTCGTCGTGGTTCTGCTCGATGGCCGCCGCCACCACGCGGGTGATGCCGATGCCGTAGCAGCCCATCCACGGATGCAGGGTCTTGCCGCTGTCGCCGAGCACCTTGGCGTCCATCGCCTCGGAGTACTTCCTGCCCAGCTGGAAGACGTGACCCACCTCGATGCCGCGCTTGATCGAGAGCGTCCCCTGGCCGTCCGGCGAAGGGTCGCCCTCGACCACGTTGCGAAGGTCTGCCACCTTGGGCAGCGCCAGGTCGCGCTCCCAGTTGATGCCGAAGTAGTGCTTGCCTTCGATGTTGGCACCGGCGCCGAAGTCGGACATCAGCGCCACGCTGCGATCGACGATGATCGGCATGTCCAGGTTGACGGGGCCCAGCGACCCGAAGCCCGCGCCTGCCGCCGCGCGAATTTCCTGCTCGTCGCCCATGGTCAGCGGCGCGGCCACCTCGGGCAGGTTCTCGGCCTTCACTTCGTTGAGCTCGTGATCGCCGCGCACCAGCAGCGCGATCAGCCCGCCTTCGGCGGCGCGCACGATCAGCGTCTTCACGGTCTTCTCGATGGGCAGGCCGTGCTGCTCGACCAGCGCGGCGATGGTCTTGGCGTTGGGCGTATCGACCAGCTGCATCTCCTGGGTCGGGGCGGGGCGCTCGAGGTCGCTGCCCAGCGGAGCGGCCAGGGCCTCGGCCTTCTCCATGTTGGCGGCGTAGTCCGAGGCGTTGGAGAAGACGATGTCGTCTTCGCCGGAGCTCGCCAGCACGTGGAACTCGTGGGAGCCGGTGCCGCCGATCGAGCCGTTGTCGGCGATCACCGGGCGGAAATCGAGCCCGAGACGGGTGAAGATGCGCGTGTAGGCCTCGAAGATCGACTGGTAGGTCTCTTTGAGGGAGTCTTCATCGGCGTGGAAGGAGTAGGCGTCCTTCATGATGAACTCCCGCGAGCGCATCACCCCGAAGCGCGGGCGGATCTCGTCGCGAAACTTGGTCTGGATCTGGTAGAAGGTGGCGGGCAGCTGCTTGTAGCTTGCGATCTCCTTGCGCACGAGATCGGTGATCACCTCTTCGTGGGTCGGGCCCACGCAGTAGTCGCGGTCGTGGCGATCCTTCAGACGCAGAAGCTCCGGGCCGTACTGCTCCCAGCGACCGGACTCCTGCCACAGATCCGCAGGTTGTACCGCCGGCATCAGCACCTCCTGAGCGCCGGCGCGGTCCATCTCCTCGCGCACGATGCGCTCGACCTTGCGCAGGGTACGAAGCCCGAGAGGCAGCCAGGTGTAGAGCCCCGAGGTCAAGCGGCGGATCATGCCGGCGCGCAGCATCAATTGGTGGCTGATGACCTCCGCATCGGCCGGGGTCTCTTTCAGGGTGGCGATCAGTAGTTGGCTGGCGCGCATGGGCGAGAAGCTTCCTTTAGGGTCGGTAATACCAAAGCGGTTGGCGCTTTCGATGCATTGAGTGCCGGCCATTGTACGGCCAAGCGCCGGGAGCGGCAAAATTAGCGCGGCAGGCGCCAAAGCGTTGACGCGTTTATGCTAGACTGCGCCGCTCGCGGTGGTATAACCGTGGCACATCCTATTCGTTTTGATTGCACAGGGAAGACGCACGATGAAGCAGTTCTTGCAGCGTAGTTGGCAGGGGGCCGTGATCGGCACCCTGGTCGTTGGCCTGAGCGGTTGCGGCACGCTGTTTCACCCGGAGCGCAAGGGGCAGCTCTCCGGCGACGTGGACCCGGTCGTGGCGATCGCCAACGGCGTGGGCCTGCTGTTCTTCATCCTGCCCGGCGTCATCGCCTACGCGGTGGACTTCTCCAACGGCACCATCTACCTTCCGAGCCACACCAGCGCCTCGATCGATACCTTTAAGCTCGATGATTCCCACGATGTCGCCACCCTCGAGAAGCTGCTCTCGGACAAGGCGGGCCAGCCCGTCGACCTGCACGACGAGCTGATGATCATGGAGCCGGTCGAGAGCCTCGACGAGGCGCTGGCGATGGTGCGCATGTCCGGCGTGCTCGACGACGAGCGCCTGGGCCTGCTCTGACACCTGGCGCCGCGGCTAGCCGCGGCGCGTCAAACGCAGGGTGATCAACCCCGCCACCAATCCCCAGAAGGCACTGCCGATGCCCAGCAGCGTGACGTTGGCCCCGGTCAGCAGGAAGGTGACGATCGCCGCGTCGCGCTCGCGCGGGTCGGCGAAGGCGCCGGCAAGCCCGCCTGCGAGCGTGCCGAGCAGCGCGATGCCCGCCAGCGCCGTGACCAGCGCATCCGGCAGGGCGTTGAACAGCCCCGTCACCGATGCCCCGAAGATGCCCATCACGATATAGAACACGCCCGCGGCGACGCCGGCGGCGTAGCGCCTTTGCATGTCCGCGTGGGCGTCCGGCCCGACGCATACCGCTGCGCTGATTGCGGCGGTGTTGAGCGCGAAGCCGCCGAAGGGCGCGAGCAGCCCGGTCGCCGCCCCGGTCCAGCCGATCAGCGCGGAGGTGGGCGGCTGGTAGCCCGCGGCGCGCAGCACCGCCACGCCGGGCAGGTTCTGGGTCGCCATGGTGATGATGAATAGCGGAATGCCGATGCCGATCAGCGTTGTGGGCACGAAAGCGGGCAGGGTGAACACCGGCAGTGCCGGTGCCAGCGGAATCTCATCAAAGGCGACCTGACCCAGCGCCAGGGCCACCGCCACGCCGGCCACCAGTACCCCGGGCACGGCCATGGTCGGCCATAGCCTGCGCCCGACCAGCCAGGCGCCGAGCATGGCCAGCGGCAGCAGCCACTGGGTCTGCATCACCGCGAAGAGCTCGAGCCCGAAGCGCAGCAGAATGCCTGCCAGCAGCGCCTGGGCGATGGCCGCGGGAATGAAGCGCATCAAGCGCTCGAAGAGCCCGGTGACGCCGCACAGCGTGATCAACAGCGCCGAGAACATGAACGCCCCGATGGCCTCGGCCATCGGCACCCCGGGCAGGCTGGTGGCCAGAAAGGCCGCGCCGGGGGTGGACCAGGCGGTGAGCAGCGGCATACGGTAGTAGAGCGAAAGCGCCAATGAGGTCAGCCCCATGCCGATGCCCAGCGCCCAGAGCCAGGAGCTGATCTGGGCGGCGCTGGCACCCGCCGCCGCGGCGGCCTGGAAGATGATCGCCGCCGAGCTGGTGTAGCCGATGGTGACGGCGACGAGCCCGGCGGTGATGGTCGAAAGCGAGGTGTCCTGCCAGAGTGATCGGCGACGGGAGGCGGTGGGTGTGCTCATGGGTACCTTCTGCGGCGTTCCTTGTGTGCGTTATAGCGCACATTGACGCTACCATCGTGCGCTAAAACGCACAATGGCCTGGAGGTCATTACCGGGGCCAGCAGGCCCACTTGCGCAATTTCTTTTCGTCACTGCAAGGAGCTTTCATGGCAAGCGATTCGACGCCCATCGCGGTTCACGTCGCGCGAACCGTCAAGCGGCTGCGCCAGGTGCGCGGGTGGAGCCTGGCCCGGGCGGCGCTGGAGACCGGCGTGAGCAAGGCGATGCTGGGCCAGATCGAGCGCGGCGAGTCGAGCCCGACGGTGGCCACGCTATGGAAGATCGCCAGCGGGTTTCGGGTCTCGTTCTCGACGCTGTTCGATGATGGCAAGCCGCTGCCTGACGAGCCGCGCCGCGACGAGGCCGCCCCGGTATGGGGCGAGGACAGCGCCGGCATGCAGGCAAGGCTGCTGTTCCCGTTCGACCCGCTTCTCGGGTTCGAGATGTTCATGATCGAGCTCGCCCCTAAGGCGCTGAGCGAGTCGGCACCTCACGCAAGCGGCGTGGTGGAGCATATCGTGGTGGTGGAAGGGGTACTGGAGCTGCGGATCGACGAGCGCTGGCAGCGTCTCGAGAGCGGCGAGGGGCTGCGCTTTCTCGCCGACCGGCCCCACGCCATGCGCAATCCCGGTATGGGCCGGCTGCGCTTTCACGATGTGATCCACTACCTGCCGGGAGCGGCCTCGGAGACTTGAGCGCGCAGCCAGCGAATTTCCTCCGGCCAGTTCTCCGGTTCGACGGTCTCGAGGATCAGCGGGATGTCGTCGGTGCGGGCGTCCTGCATCAGGGCGGTGAACGCCTCGAGGCCGATGTTGCCCTTGCCGAGGCCGTGGTGGCGATCCACGCGGCTACCGAAGTCGCTCTTGGCATCGTTCAGGTGCATGCCGCGCAGGTACTCGATGCCCACCACGCGCTCGAGCTCGTCGAGCATCGCTTCGGCGGCCTTCGCGCTTCTCAGATCGTAGCCCGCGGCAAAGGCGTGGCAGGTGTCGATGCACACGCCGACGCGCCGCTTGTCCTCGACGTGCTCGATGATGGTGGCGAGATGGTCGAAGTGCCAGCCCAGATTGGTACCCTGGCCGGCGGTGTTCTCGATCACCGCCGTGACGCCGGCCGTTTTCTCGAGGGCCAGGTTGACCGACTCGGCGATGCGCAGGAGGCAGTCGCGCTCGCTGATCTTCTTCAAAAAGCTGCCCGGGTGGAAGTTCAGAAGCGAAAGCCCCAGCTGCTCGCAGCGCTGCATCTCGTCGAGAAAGGCCGCGCGGGATTTCTCGAGTCCTTCGCTCTCCGGGTGGCCCAGGTTGATCAGGTAGCTGTCGTGGGGGAGGATCTGAGCCGGGCCGAAGCCGTGCTCCCGGCACGCCGCCTTGAACGCCGCGATGGCCTCGCTTGTCAGCGGCTTGCCCTGCCACTGGCGCTGGTTCTTGGTGAACAGGGCAAAGGCGTTGGCGTCGATCTCGACGGCGCGGAGAACGGCCTGGTCCGGACCGCCGGCGGCGCTGACGTGCGCACCGATGTACTTCATGGCAACTTCCCGATGTCGTTGGGTTCCCCGCTATTATGCGCGGTCACGGTGATCGAGAAAACGCTTGAACGCCACCGGTTCGTCGGTGATCGCACAGGTCACGCCCCAGCGCCAGCGGGGCTCGAAGGCGGCCGGGTCGTTCGGGGTGTAGCACAGCACCTGGTAGCCAGCCGCGGCCATCGCCTCGGTCTGGGGGCGCTTGAGCCGTGCCCAGTCCGGATGCACGCTGTAGGCGTCGACGTCCTCGCACATGGCCTGCCACTGCTCGGGCACCGCGCCGAACAGCACGCCGAGTGCAAGGGTCTTCGAGCTTGCGAACTCGCGGCAGCGGCGCAGCGCCTCGAGGTCGAAGGAGGAGACGATCAGCCGATTCGCCGGTATTTTCTCCACCAGCATGGGAAGTACCGTATCGACCAGGGCGATCGCATCGCGCCCCTTGTTCACCTTGATCTCCAGGTTGACGCCCATGTGCAGCTCGTCGAGCAGGGTGAGCATTTCGTCGAGTGTGGCCATGCGCTCGCCGGCGAACTCGTCGCCGAACCAGGCGCCGACGTCCAGCTGCTTGGCGGCCTCGAGGTCGAGGTCCTTGAGTTCGCCACGGCCATCGGAGCAGCGAGCGGCGTCAGCGTCGTGCCAGATGACCGGCGTGGCATCGCCCAGAAGCTGCACATCGAGCTCCACCCAGGTGGCGCCGGCATCGAAAGCGGCGCGCACGGCGGCCAGGGTGTTTTCCGGGGCGGCGGCGGAGTAGCCGCGATGGGCGACGAGCGCCGGGAGAAGAATGCCGGGATGGGTCATGGTGCGTCCGTTCATCGGGTTCGGGAAATGGGTCAGTCTAGCACGGCTGCGTGACAGCGCCGTGGCAGCCGGGGGATGACTTGATTTATCCCCGACGACGCGGTTGGATATGAGCCCGAATGTCCCTGGATCGACAACACAACAAGGAGTATGCGTCATGGCCAAGCGAATCGAGTTTGCCACCCCCGGTGGTTCCGAGGTGCTCGAGCTCAAGGAGATCACGCCGGCGGCGCCGGGCAAGGGTGAAGTACGCATTGCCAACAAGGCCGTGGGGCTCAACTTCATCGATATCTACGTGCGCACCGGCCTTTACCCCGCGCCGTCGATGCCCTCGGGGCTCGGCACCGAGGGGGCGGGCATCGTCGAGGCGGTGGGCGAGGGCGTGACCCACCTGAAGGAGGGCGACCGCGTCGCCTACGCCCAGGGGCCGCTCGGCGCCTACGCCGAGGTGCATACCCTGCCGGCAGCCAAGGTGGTGAAGCTTCCCGATGCCATCGACTTCGATACCGCGGCGGCCAGCCTGCTCAAGGGGCTCACGGTACAGTACCTGCTGCGCCAGACCTATGAGCTCAAAGGCGGCGAGACGATCCTGTTCCACGCCGCTGCCGGCGGGGTGGGGTCGATCGCCTGCCAGTGGGCGAAGGCGCTCGGCGTGAAGCTGATCGGCACGGTCAGCTCAAAAGAGAAGGCCGAGCTCGCCAAGGCCAACGGCGCCTGGGCGACGATCGACTATACGAAGGAGAACGTCGTCGAGCGCGTACGCGAGCTGACCGGCGGCGAAATGTGCGACGTGGTCTACGACTCCGTGGGCAAGGATACCTGGGAGATGTCGCTGGACTGCCTGAAGCCCCGGGCGCTGATGGTCAGCTTCGGCAACGCCTCGGGCCCGGTGGACGGCGTCAACCTGGGTATCCTCAACCAGAAGGGGTCGCTTTTCACCACCCGGCCGAGCCTCAACGGCTATGCCGATACCCGCGAGCGCCTCGAGGCGATGTGCGAGGAGTTCTTCGCCATGATCGAGCGCGGCAAGATCACCATCGACGTGGCCAACCGCTACCCGCTCGCCGAGGCCGGCAAGGCCCAGGACGCCGTGCAGGGCCGCCGGACCACCGGCTCGACGATCCTGATTCCCTGAGCCTTCACGCTCGACGCTCAAGAAGCCGCCTTCGGGCGGCTTTTGTGCTTAGCTTATGTGCTCAAGGGCCGTAGGCCGAAATCGATGTATCGAAGGCCGCGTCGAAGAAGCGCTCCTCGATGCGCGTGGCATCGACGAAGGTAGCCCGCAGCGTCTCGAAGTCCCGATCGGCACCCACGCGCTCGAGCTCGCCGCACAGAAACGCTACCCAGCGCACGAAGGCCGGCTCGTTGTGGATGACGATCCAGTCGCGGTGTTCGGCTCGCTCGGGCAGGCACTCTCCGGCGCGCTGGGCCCACTCCAAATAGAGCCACTCCGCCACTACCAGAACGACGAGGATCTCGGCGTAATCCTGGGAGTGACAGGCGCGCTCCATCAAGTCGATGAAGGCGCGGGTAGGCTCGGCCAGGGGCGGCGCTTGCCAGTGCGAGGCGGGTACGCCCAGTGATTCGAAGGAGTCGATGAAGTAGCGGTACTCGCCGCCGGCGAGAACGCTCAACTGGCGGGCGTGGGTCAGTCGCGCCTGCGGGTCGTCGGCGGCGCAGACCGCCGCACCCAATAGGCGCACGAAGGTATCGCAGAAGCGAAAGTCCTGCACCAGGTAACGCGCCATCACGCTGTCCTCGACCTCGCCGGCCAATAGCTGGTCGACGAACCGGTGATGGACCGCGGCGTCCCAGTGGGGCTGGGCGGCTTCCTTGAGGCGCTGGCATAGATCCATTGGAACTCTCCTTGGTTGGGGCCTTGGTTGGGTCATGAAGGGCCCAGTGTAGCCAAAACGACGGGCTCACCGAAAAGTATCGTCCCACGCCTGCAGCGCTGTACGTATGTACAAATATCGTATAATTTGTGCAAAGGCGAGGTTGTTAACCCATGTTGCGTAATTACCCGGAGCCTGGCGATGGCGCTCGCAACGCGCGAGTCGCACCCCCCATGCGCTACAAGGAGAGAGTGCTAAATGACGATGGAGGCTATCGGACTGGCCCCGAGTACGCTGATATTCATCATCCTGGGACTGACGCTGGTCGCCTTCATCTGGGGGCGGTTTCGTTTCGACCTGGTGGCGATGACCGCACTCCTGGCGTCGGTGGTGCTGGGACTGGTGCCGGCGGACGAGGCGTTTCGCGGCTTCGGCCATCCGGCGGTGATCACCGTGGCGGCGGTACTGGTATTGAGCCGGGGTTTCGAGCGCTCCGGCGTGGTCGACATCATCTCTCATCAGGTGCTCAAGGTCGGCGATCGGCTGATGCTGCAGCTTCTGGTGCTGGTGGGTACCGTGGTGGTGCTGTCGGGCATCATGAACAACGTCGGGGCGCTGGCGCTGCTGCTGCCCGTGGCCATGCGCCTGGCCCGCGAAAACGACACTTCGCCCTCGCTTTTGCTGATGCCGCTGGCCTTCGGCTCGCTGCTCGGGGGGTTGACCACCTTGATCGGCACGCCGCCCAACATCATCGTCGCGACCTACCGCGGGGAGCTCACCGGCGAGAACTTCAGCATGTTCAGCTTCTCGCCGGTGGGTATCGCGGTCGCGCTCGCAGGCCTTGCGTTCATCGTGCTGGTCGGCTGGCGGTTCACGCCGCGGCGCAATAGCCAGGCGGGCAAAGGCGACATGTTCGATACCGCCAACTACCTGGTGGAGCTCAAGGTTTCCGAAGAGTCGCGAGCCAACGGGCTGACGCTCCAGCAGCTGCGCGACGAACTCGACGAGACCATCCCGGTGCTGGCCGTGGTGCGCGATGACGACCGCCGGGCAGGCTACTCGTTTCACGGCGTGCTCAAGCAGGGCGACATTCTGCTGCTCGAGGCGGGCCCCGACGAACTCCAACTGCTAGAGGACAAGGTGGGGCTCAGCGCCGTGGCGGAGCCCGAGGCTGCGCATGACGAGGGCGAGGTCAACGCAAAAGAGGCCATGGAGGAGCGTGAGCCGGTCGACACCGAAGGATTGCAACTGATCGAGGCCGTGGTGCGCGGCGACTCGATGATGATCAATCGCAGCGTGCGTCAGCTGCGCTTGAACCACCAGTTCGGCCTGCATCTGGTGGCGGTGGCACGCGATGGCGGGCGCCTCAAGCAGCGCCTGCGCGACATTCGCTTCCAGACCGGCGATGTGCTGCTCCTGCAGGGTAGCGAGAAGGAGATCAACGAGAGTCTGTCGAGCCTGGGCTGCCTGCCGCTGGCCAGCCGCGAGCTCCACCTGGGGCAGCCGCGCAAGCTGGCGCTGTCGCTGGGCATCTTCGCACTGGCGATCGTGGCGATGCTGCTGGATCTGCTGCCGGCGGCGGTGGCGATGAGCAGCGCAGCGCTGGTATCGCTTCTGATCGGGGTGCTTCCGCTTCGAGAAGGGTATCACGCCATCGATGGTCCGGTGATCGTGCTGCTGGCGGCCATGCTGCCGGTCGGAGAGGCCCTGGAGACCAGCGGCGGGGCGGACATCATCGCCAATTCGCTGCTGCATTTCGGTGCCGATTGGCCGGTGGTGGTGTCGCTTTGCGGCCTGTTCACGCTGTGCATGCTGCTGTCGAACATCGTCAACAACGCCGCGGCGGCGCTTCTGATGGCGCCTATCGCGGCGAGCCTGGCAAGCGGCTTTGGCGTGGCACTTGAGCCGTTTCTGATGGCGGTGGCGGTGAGCGCATCCTGCGCCTTTCTGACGCCCATCGGCCATCAGTCGAATACCCTGGTACTGGGGCCCGGTGGCTATCGGTTCAGCGATTACTGGAAACTGGGCCTGCCGCTTTCGGTGGTGGTGATGGCGACGGCGATCCCGATAATCCTTCTCGTATGGCCCTTATCCGGCTAACATCCGGTTTTCGAACCCTTTCGATTTTCAAACTCTTAGCCAGGCGAGCAGGCGCGGCTCGCCGTTCAGAACAATAGGCTCCGCCCATGAATCAGCACCATCGCCAGGATGCCATCGTCGAACTGGTCCGCCAGAACGGCTACGTGAGCATCGAGCAGCTCACCGACCACTTCTCGGTGACGCCGCAGACCATTCGCCGCGACTTGAACACGCTCTCCGACGAGGGGCGCATACGGCGCGTTCACGGTGGCGCGGGCGTGGAATCCAGCACGGTGAACACTGCCTACAGCACGCGCAAGACCCTGCACCTCGACGAGAAGGAGCGCATCGCCCGCTGCGTGGCCGCGCAGATTCCCGATCACGCATCGCTGTTCATCAACATCGGCACCAGCAACGAGATGATCGCCCAGGCGCTTCTGGAGCATCAGGGGCTCGAGATCATCACCAACAACCTCAACGTCGCCGCGATCCTGCAGCGCAAGGAGGATTTCACGGTGATCATCGCAGGCGGCCAGGTGCGCTCCCGCGACGGCGGCATCATCGGCGAGGCGACCATCGATTTCATCAACCAGTTCAAGGTGGACGTCGGTATCATCGGCATCAGCGGCATCGACGAGGATGGCTCGCTCCTGGAGTTCGACTACCAGGAGGTGCGCGTCGCCCAGGCGATCATCGCCAATTCGCGGCGGGTCTACCTGGCCGCGGACTACTCGAAGTTTCATCGC
>NZ_JAMZBD010000030.1:0-12972 GCF_024158685.1 Halomonas sp. 707D4
GTGCATCACCTCGCCGGTGTCGCGCTTGTAGGTCTGCAGCAGCAGCGCCTGGGTATGGGCGCCGCAGCGACTGCCCGTCGCGTCGTCGAAGATGCGCTTGCTGCGACAGTACGCCAGGTCGTGCTTGAGATCGCCGGTCGGCGCTCGGCTCACGGCCTGGTTGTGGGTCGGCACGTAGCCATTGCGATCGCAGGCGATCGCGTAGGCGAGCGACAGCTTCTCGAGCAGGGGCTCCTGAAGCGCGGGGAAGTTTTGATCGGTGAACGCGTCGAATCCGGTACGGTAAAGCGGCGGCTTTGTACCCGCGATGAGCAAATACTCGGGGTGAAACAGCGCTTGGCGTGACAGCTCGCCCTCGCTGATGGCCCTCTCGAACAGCGCCTGGAGCCGATTCGCGGTTTCACGCGCGGCCTTGTACACCGCCTGGTGACGCCCCTCGAGGCGCTGCTGGGCGAGCTCGCCATCCGTGCCTTCGGCCGCTTCCATCAGATCCCGTGCCCGAAAGGCGAGATCGTGCATCCGGTGATGGCCCTCGTCCACGTCCTGTTCGAGACGAACGAGAACCGCGCTGACGGTCTGGCTATGAGCTTGGGTGCTGACCATGGCCTCGGCGACGCCGCCGATCTCGCGGTTCACCTCGTCGAATTCCCGGGTGATCGTCGAAAGTCCTTCACCCACCGCGCGCATGCCGGTGGCGCGCTCGCCGATACGGGTCATCAGATCCGTCATGGTCGCCATCACCTCGTGAGCGCTTCTGTGCATGTCACCGACCAGCGCCTCCACGCTCGCCGTCGCCTGCGACGTCTTCTGCGCCAGGCTTCGCACTTCGCCGGCCACCACCGCGAAGCCGCGCCCGTACTCCCCGGCCCGCGCTGCCTCGATCGAGGCGTTGAGCGACAGCAGGTGCGTCTGTTCGGCGATCTCGTCGATCACCGAGGTGACGTTGCGCACCCGGTCGATATGCTCGTTGAGCGACGCAAGAAGCGCCAGCGCCTCGCCGGAGCGCTGGGCCACGCCGTTCATCTCATCGACGATGTCGGCAAGGCTTGCGTGGTTCTGGTGGCTGGAGTGCCTGGCCCGCTCGGCCAGCGCCGCGACCTGAGTGGCGCTGGCGCTGACCTGGGTGATCGCGGTGGTCACTGCGGCCATGCTGGCGGTGGCTTCCCGAGTGCTGCACTTCTGATCCTGCAGGCGCCGATCCATGGCATCGGCGTGGTGCGATACCTCGGCGGAGGCGATCGCCGTGCGGCTTGCCCGCTCCATCAAGCGGTAGGCCATGGCCTTGAGCGAGGCGTAATCGGCAAGCGACTTGAACTTAGGCAATGGGCTTTCGATGCCAACGTTTTCGTAGATCTTGCGGTAAAAGTGGGCGCACGCGAGCGACCCGGCCAGGAAGGCCAGGCCCACCGCCGAATACACCCAGCCACTCGCTACCAGGACCAAGCAAGCCGCCATCAATGCCAGGGGCACCAGAATCGTCAATCGCCACATGGCATGCACCTTTATTGTCGTGTCGTTGGTGAAACGCGTGTTGCAAGCACGGGTCGCCAGGCAAGATTACCGCGTCGCGCCCGACGAGCAAGTTGCACTTTGGACGAAGGACGGGCGTTATTTTCGACCGGACACGCTAAGGCTTGCGTGAACGCGCTAGTATAGGGCGTGCGACCCCTTCTCGAACGCCGACGTCTGGACACCATGTTGAAGCACTACTTTCCCATCCTCGCCTGGCTACCCCACTACCACCGTCGGCTGCTCGGCGCCGATGCGCTGGCCGGGCTGATCGTCACCATCATGGTGATTCCCCAGTCGCTGGCCTACGCGCTGCTGGCGGGCCTGCCCGCCGTGGTGGGGCTCTACGCGAGCATCCTGCCCCAGCTTCTGTACACCTTGATGGGCACCAGCCAGACGCTGGCCGTGGGGCCGGTGGCGATCATCGCGCTGATGACCGGTGCGGCGCTGAGTGCGGTGGCCGAGCCGGGCTCGGCGCTCTACCTGGAAGCGGCACTGGTGCTGTCGTTGCTCTCCGGGTTGATGCTGGTCGGTATGGGGCTTGCGCGGATGGGGTTCTTCAGCAATTTCCTGAGCCATCCGGTCATCTCCGGTTTCCTGACGGCGTCAGGCATCCTGATCGCGGCGAGCCAGCTCGGAAGCCTTCTGGGCATCGACAGCAGCGGCTTCACCCTGGTCGAACGAGTCATGACGCTGGTGCCGAACCTGGCCTCGATCAACGTCTATACCCTCGCGATCGGCGCAGGCACGCTGCTCTTTCTGGTCGGCATGCGCCGCTTCGGCAAGCGTTCGTTCATCCGCCTCGGCCTGCCCGCAGGGCTTGCGGATCTTCTGACCAAGGCAGGGCCGGTCTTCGCCGTGATCGTGACCACACTCGCCTGCTGGCACTTCCAGCTGACGAACCAGGGCGTGGCCGTGGTGGGCGACATTCCCGCCGGGCTCCCCGCCTTGAGCTTGCCGTCCTTCGATGGCGCGCTCTGGAAGGCGCTTTTGATACCCGCGCTGCTGATCAGCTTGGTGGGCTTCGTCGAGTCCGTTTCCATGGGGCAGATGCTCGCCGCCAAGCGGCGCCAGCGCATCGCGCCGAACCAGGAGCTGGTGGGCCTGGGTGCCGCCAACCTGGCGGCGGGGGTGACCAGCGGCATGCCGGTGACCGGCGGGCTTTCGCGCACGGTGATCAACTTCGATGCCGGCGCCCAGACGCCGGCGGCCGGCGCCTTCGCAGCACTCGGCATTGCACTCGTCACGCTGGCCTTCACCGGCTGGCTCCATTACCTGCCCATCGCCACCCTGGCGGCCACCATCACGGTGGCGATTCTCACCCTGGTGGACATCGCCATGCTGCGCCAGACCTGGCGCTACTCGCGCAGCGACTTCGCGGCCATGGCTCTGACCATCGTGCTCACCCTGGTGGAGGGGGTCGAAGCAGGCATCATCGGCGGCGTGACGCTGTCACTTGCGCTGTTTCTCTACCGCACCAGTCGCCCCCACAGCGCGCTGGTCGGTCGCGTGCCGGACACCGAACACTTTCGCAACGTCGAGCGCCACGATGTCGAGGCACCCAAAAACGCGGCCCTGCTGCGCATCGACGAAAGCCTCTACTTCGCCAACGCGCGCTATCTCGAGGACACCGTCTACAACCTGGTCGCGAGCCGCCCGGAGATCGAACACGTGGTGCTGATCTGCTCGGCGGTCAATCTCATCGACGCCTCGGCACTCGAGAGTCTCGACGCCATCAATGCGCGCCTGAAGGACTCCCGGGTCAAGCTGCACCTTTCGGAAGTCAAGGGGCCGGTCATGGACCGCCTCAAGCAGAGCGATTTTCTCGATGCGCTCACCGGACGCGTCTTCCTGAGCACCTACGCCGCCTGGCGCGAATTTCAGTAGGCGCTATTCTTTCGTCACGGCATGAAAAGCAGCAGTAAACTTTTACCAACGACCGTTTGAATGCATTATGGAGTAGCCGCGAAACGATCGCGGTAGCATGGTCGATGAAATGCCACAGGGAGCGGGAATGCCGAAGGAGTGGGTAACACGCAAAGGCGAGTCGCTTTCGCTCACCGGGGAGTGGACGCTCGAGCACTATGCCGAGCTCAAGAAAGCGCTGGCAGGCTACGCCGGCGAGCGCGACCTCGAGGTGTCGCTCGAGGCGTTCGAGCGGCTGGATACCGCCGGTGCTGCGCTGATCGTCGACCTGGTGGGGGTCGAGCGTGCCCAGGCAATCGGTGACTGGGCAACGCAGCTTCCCCACGCACAGCAGGCGCTGATCAAGCGCATCGCCGAGGCGATGGAGGGCTCCCTCACCCCGGACACCGCCACCCCGAACCGCCTCACCCTAGTACTTGCGAACATCGGCGAGCACATGGAGGGGCTCTGGCATCAGCAGCGCCAGCTTCTGGGTTTCGTCGGTCTGGTGCTGGCCACCCTTGTGCCGGTCATGATCGCGCCCCGGCGCTGGCGCCTGACGGCGACCGTCGCCCATATTCAGCAGAGCGGCCTCAACGCGGTGCCGATCGTCATTCTGCTCACCTTCATGGTCGGCGCAGTGGTGGCGTTTCTGGGCGCGACGGTGCTCGAGGACTTCGGCGCCACGGTCTACACCATCGACCTGGTGGCGTTCTCGTTTCTGCGTGAATTCGGCGTGCTGCTGGCGGCCATCCTGCTCGCCGGGCGTACCGCCAGCGCCTTCACCGCCCAGCTCGGGGCGATGAAATCCAACGAGGAGATCGACGCGCTCAAGGCCTTCGGGCTCGACCCCATCGAGCTTCTGGTACTGCCGCGGGTGATGGCGATGCTGGTCAGCCTGCCGCTGCTGGCCTTCATCGGCATGCTGAGCGGCCTGCTGGGCGGGGCGATGGTCGCCACGCTGTCGCTGGACATCTCGCTTGGCCAGTTCATGACCACGCTGCAAAAGGACGTTTCGGTCACCCACTTTCTGGTCGGCCTCGCCAAGGCACCGGTCTTCGCCTTCGTGATCGCGGTGATCGGCTGCCTCGAGGGCTTCAAGGTGGCGGGAAGCGCCCAGTCCGTGGGCGCCCACACCACCTCGAGCGTGGTGCAGTCGATCTTCATGGTGATCCTGATCGACGCGCTGGCGGCGCTGTTCTTCATGGAGATGGGCTGGTGAGCGGGCGCGAGGATTCACGCGATTGCGGCGAGCCGGTCATCGAGGTACGCGGGCTGGTCAACCGCTTCGGCGATCACGTGGTGCACGAGAACCTCGACCTGACCCTGGCCAAGGGCGAGATCCTCGGCGTGGTGGGCGGTTCAGGCACCGGCAAGTCGGTGCTGCTGCGCAGCATCGTGGGCCTTCAACGGCCCAGCCAAGGGGATATCGAGGTGCTCGGCACCAACCTCACGACTCTAAGCGACACCGAGCGCAGCCGGGTGGAGCGCCGATTCGGCGTGCTGTTCCAGCAGGGGGCACTGTTCAGCTCGCTGAATCTTCAGGAGAACGTGGCACTGCCCTTGATTGAGCATGCGGGGCTTGCCCGTGACGATGCTGAGTATCTGGCGCGGATCAAGCTGTCGCTGGTCGGGCTGTCGCCGGAGGCGGCGCTGCAGTCGCCGGATTCGCTCTCCGGCGGCATGATCAAGCGCGCCGCCCTCGCCCGGGCACTCGCGCTGGACCCGGACATCCTGTTTCTCGACGAGCCCACCGCCGGGCTCGACCCGATCGGCGCGGCGGCCTTCGATCAGTTGATCAAGACACTGCGCGACGCGCTCGGCTTCAGCGTCTTTCTGGTCACGCATGACCTGGACACGCTTCATGCCGCCTGCGACCGGGTAGCGGTGCTGTCGCAAAAGCGCGTCCTGGTGGCGGACACCCTCGACAAGGTCGCCCGGACCGACGACGAGTGGGTGCAGGAGTACTTCAACGGGCCACGAGGCCGAGCCGCCGCCTCTTCATCGGACAGGGAGTAGACCAACACATGGAAACCCGTGCACATCACGTTCTCATCGGCCTTTTCACCCTGCTCACCGGCGCCGGCGCCCTGCTTTTCGCACTGTGGATGAGCCAGGCCGCCGGCGATCACGACGACCGCCCCTACCGCATTCTCTTCGAGCGCAGTGTGAGCGGACTTAGCGAGGGCAGCGCCGTACAGTACAACGGCATCGAAGTGGGTGAGGTCACCGAGCTGACCCTCGACCCGCGCGACCCGCGCCGGGTGATCGTCGACATTCGCGTTCAAGAGGACACCCCGATCAAGACCGACACCCGGGCGAAACTCTCCTTCGCCAGCATCACCGGCAGCCTGTCGGTGCAGCTCGAAGGCGGCGAGCCGGATAGCCCCTTGCTTTCGGCAGATGACGATGACGAGGTCCCTTTCATCCGGGCCGAACCTTCGCCGATCGCCACCCTGATGGATCAAGGTGAAGAGATGATCCAGAACGTCAACGCCGTGCTCGAGAACGTCAACGCGCTGTTCACCGACGACAACCGCGAACAGGCCGGCAACATCCTGACCGACATCGCCGAGATCACCGACATGATCGCCTCCCAGCGCGCTGCCCTCGACGAGAACATGGCGCTGTTCGGCGACGTGTCGCGCCAGGCCACCGCCACGCTTGCCAACATCGAGACCTTGAGCCAGGAAGCCACCCAGCTTCTGCAGCAGGATGGCCGACAGGTGATGGCCAGCGCCCGGAGCGCCAGCCAGGACGTCGCCGATGCCGCCCGGCGCATCGAGCAGTTGGTCGATGACAACGCCGCCGCAGTGCAAAGTACGCTCGCCAGCACCCAGGACATCGCCCCGGCACTGGCCGCCCTGCGCGCCACGCTCACCACCCTCGATCGCATCACCCGCGACATCGAGGAAAACCCGACCGACTTTTTGCTGGGTCGGGACCGCGTAGAGGAGTTTCGCCCATGAAGACCCGTTCGCTCGCAACCGTGGCCCTGGCTCTCGGCCTTAGCGGCTGCTCGATCCTGCCCGAAAGCGACCCGGCCACGCTCTATCGCCTGCCCGAGGCCCGGCTTTCGTCGGCCGCGAGCAATCCCGTGCTTGCCGGCAAGCGCCTGGGTGTCGCCACGCCCGAGGCCGGCCACCTGATCGGCAGCAACCGTATCGTGGTGTTTCCAGAGCGCAACGTGGTCAACGTCTACGAAGGGGCGCGCTGGCATCAGGACGCCCCTGAACTGATCCAGTCGCGCCTGGTCGACGCCCTGCAGCGAAGCGGGCTGTTCGAGAGCGTCGGCGTGGATCGACTGCCGTCGGACCTGGTGCTGCTCGGCGAACTGCGCCACTTCCAGAGCGAGTACGACCGCACGCCGCCGGTGGCCCACGTACAGCTCGACGTGCAGTTGACCGGCCCGAACCGCGAACCGCTGGCGAGCCAGACCTTCGAGGCCCGCGCGCGGGCGCAAAGCGTCGAGATTCCCGAGGTGGTAAACGCCTTCGGCGCGGCGAGCGACACGCTCACCGACGAGCTGATCACCTGGCTCGCCACTCTTGCGCTGCCAACGCTCACTTCGAGAATCGACGACTAGCGCGCGCGCGGGTTACGCGGGTAGAAGCGCTCGGGCTGGCGCTCGAGATGGGTGAAAAAACGGGTATCCTTGTAGGGCATCTTCATGAACCCGGATACCCCGAGCCCCTCGATCAGCCCCACCGCCGCGAGAATCGCATCGAGCAGCGCGCGAAACGTCGTTTCCTGCGCGGGGTCGAGCAGCCGGTAATAGCTGTGCAGCTTCAGGTGTCGCGGGTGGGCCTCGAAGATGATCATGCCGGTATGGTGAATCTCGTTGAGGCGCGTGAGCAGCGCCATGATCGCGTCCGGCAGCACCAGGAGTTCCTCCGGGTCCGGGCCATCCTCGAAGTAGCTGTGCAGCCGGGTGCGGTTCTCCTCCGGGGTGGCGCTGACCTCGAACCGGATATGGGTACCGGGAACCGGCGCAAAGCGTTCGTGCTCGTCACCGCGCTCCATGTGCAGGGTCTGGCGGGCATCGAACAGGCAGCTCTTGAACACCCCCTGGCGGTGGATCGCCCGGGCCAGGTGAACCATGTTGTTCACCGCCTGCACGAAGGCCGCCTTGAAACGGGTATCGTGCAGGTTGAGCGAGGAGTCGATATAGACCCCTTCCGCCTCCCAGCGAATCGCCAGCCCGCCGACCACCGGGTACCTGCCCAGCCGACTGACCGCCGCCAGAAAGGCCTTCTCGGTATCGCCCATGCCCTGCATGAACTGCCGGTAGTAGCGGTCGAGCTGCACGTCGTCGACCTTCTCAAGCGCCTGCTCAACCTGCGCCTCGCGCAGGAACGCCTTGCGCGAGCTGTAGACCACGGTATCGATCTCCACCCCTGCCGGGCGCAGCCAGACCGGTACCAGCGCCACCGGCGGCGCCTCGGGCAGCGTCACCATGACCATCTTCGCCATCGCCGGCATGGCCTTGAGAAAGTAGTCCCCCGCCGCGCGGCGGCGCGCCGGGTCGGCGTCGAGCATGGCGTCGAGGGTACGGGCGAACTCCAGCGGAAGCCCCAGCGAGCTGGCCGGAATGGCGCGCTGACCGAACCGGCAGGACTGGGCCGAGGCCAGCGCGTAGAGCGTGCCCGCCACGCCCTGCTCGTCGAAGCGCGGTGACGAGAGCGCGCCGTTCAACTGCTCCTCGCCGATGAAATAGACGTCGCCGAGTCGCGCGTTGGTGTGCTGGTGCTGGTTCGACATCAGCTCCATGACGTTGCTGCCCACCGGCTGCAGGTCCGCATCGAGCTGGGCGAAGACCGACGAGCCCCAGTCGATCAGCGCCACCGACTCGGTATCGGCATCGAACACCAGGTTCGACGGCTTGATGTCGCCGTGCACCAGCGGCCGCCCGTGCGGGCCCGTTTCCTGACGCAGGGCCAGCAGAAGCTCGGCGAGCTGGACGGCGATACGCACCACCCGCCGCGGCGCCAGACGCCCCTCGCGCAGCGAGATCTCCTCGAGGTTGAGCCCCGGGGCGCGCTCCATCACCAGAATCGACTGACCGCGAATGCGCTGGTAGGCGATCAGCTTGGGGATGCGCGGGTGGGCGAGCTGGTCGAGCATGAACGCCTCCTCCTCGAGACGCTCCTGAAGATGGGTGGGCAAGGTGATGCGCGAGAACTTGAAGACGTAGTGGGCGGGCGTGCCGCGAACGCTTGCCCGCCCGGCGAAGACGAAACCGTAGGCGCCCTTGCCGATCAGCTCGATGGCGTCGAAGCCGAGCTGCTCGAGCTCGGCCTGACACAGCGCCACCCAGTCCTTGAGCTTGCGCGCATCCCGGTGGGTGAGCAGGTAGACCGACTGCTCCTCGGGAATGTAGAACTGCTGGAGCGCCCCCTGGGACATCGTCCATCACCCTCCGAGAGCGGCCTAGCGCAGATGCAGAAGCATCGTCTCCGGCGCCTCGAGAAAGCCTTTCCAGGCGTTGCAGAAGCGCGCGATGGTGCCGCCGTCGATGAAACGGTGATCCCCCGCCCAGGTGATGGTCATGATCGCCCGCCGCTCGACGGCCCCCGCCGCGTCGAAGCGCGGCAGCCACTGGATCTTGCCGAGGGCGACGATGGCGGCTTCCGGCGCGTTGATGATCGGCGCGGCGTAGGTGCCGCCGAGGGCGCCGATGTTGGACACGGTGAGGGTGCCGCCCTTGAGGTCCGCCTGCTCCACCCGCCCTTCCCGAGCCGCCTGGGTGAGGCGGCCGATCTCGCCGGCAAGCTCGAAAAGCGTGAGCGCCTCGACGCCCTTGACGTTGGGCACCATCAGCCCCGCCCGGCCATCCACCGCCATGCCGATGTTGCAGGTACTCTGGTAATGCAGGTTCTCGCCGGCTTCGTCGAGGCGTGCGTTGACGATGGGCTCCACGTCGATGGCCAGCGCCAGCGCCTTCATGATGAAGGGCATCAGGGTGAGGCGCTCGCCGCTCGCCTCAATGGCGGGCTTGAGCCGCTCGCGCAGCGCCAGCAGCGCCGTGACGTCGATCTCGTCGCCGTAGTGGAAGTGGGGAATGGTGCTGACCGCGTGCACCATGCGCTTGGCCATCGCCGCGCGCACGCCGCGCAGCGGCTCGACCCGCTGTGCCTGGGGGGAAGGCGAGGCGGGCCTGGCCGGCGCCGGCTGCCCGCCTTCGAGATGCGCCAGCACGTCCTCCTTGAGCACGCGCCCCTCCTTGCCGCTGCCGGCGATGTCGCTCAAGCAGAGATCGTGCTCGCGCACCAGACGGCGTACCGCCGGGCTCGCCGGGGTCCTGTGGCCTGCACGAGAAGCCGGCGGGTTCGAGCGGGCCGGCGATGCGTCCTCGGTCGGCCGATCCGCTGCCCGGTGTTCCGGCGCCGGTTCCTGTGCGGGAGGCTCGCCCTGCATGTTCGCGGCATCGCCTTCGCCCCGGTAGGCGTAGAGCGGCGCGTGCACCTTGGCGATCTCGCCTTTCTGCACGTAGAGCTTCGTGACCACGCCGGCCTCGGGGGCGGTGATCTCGACCAGCGCCTTGTCGGTCATGACCTCGACCACCGGCTGATCCTCTTCGATGCGCTCTCCCTCCTGGACGCGCCACTCCACCACTTCGCACTCGACGATCCCTTCGCCGATGTCCGGCAGTACAAAATCACTCATTGTCAGTCTCCGGGGGCGCTAGAAATCGACGCTTTCGCGAATCGCGTCGAGGATTTTGAGGTGATCCGGCAGGTACTCCTTCTCGAGCACCAGGGGGAACGGCGTATCCAGCCCCGTCACCCGGCGAATGGGCGACTCGAGATACAGGAAGCAGCGCTCGGCGATGGTCGCCGCGATCTCGCCGGCGAAACCGCCGGTCAAGGGCGCTTCGTGGCTGACCACCAGCCGCCCGGTCTTGAGCACCGACTCGACCACGGTATCCGCGTCCCAGGGCAGCAGCGTGCGCAGATCGATCACCTCGCAGGCGATGCCCTGCTCCTCGGCGAGCTCGGCCGCCTTCTGGATCACCTCCATCTGCGCCCCCCACCCCACCAGGGTGATGTCGCCGCCCTCCTTGACGATTTCCGCCTCGCCAAGGGGGAGTTGGTAGTCGGTGTCCGGCACCTCGCCGGTGGCGGCGCGGTAGAGCCGCTTGGGCTCGAGAAACAGCACCGGGTCCGGATCGCGGATGGCGGCGAGCAAGAGCCCCTTGGCCTGATAGGGACTTCGCGGCACCACCACCTTGAGCCCCGGGGTATGGGTGAAGTAGGCCTCCGGCGACTGGGAGTGGTAGAGACCGCCGGCAATACCGCCGCCGTAGGGCGTGCGGATGGTCAAGCCCCCGACGTTGAACAGATCCCCGGAGCGGTAGCGGAACTTGGCGGTCTCGTTGACGATTTGATCGAAGGCCGGAAAGATGTAGTCGGCGAACTGGATCTCGGCCACCGGCACCGAGCCCTGGGCAGCCAGGCCGTTGGCGAAGCCGATGATGCCCTGCTCGACCAGGGGCGTGTTGAAGCAGCGCGCCTTGCCGTACTTCTCCTGAAGGTGGCTCGTGGCGCGAAACACTCCGCCGAAGACACCGACGTCCTCGCCGAAGCAGATCACCTTGTCGTCTTCCGCCATGGCGGTATCGAGGGCGCTGTTGATCGCCTGAAGTAGATTCATGGTCGGCATGTCAGGCGTCTCCCTCGGCGCTCGAGGTGGAAGAGATATCCAGATCCAGGGTCTTCGCCCCTTTGGGGTAGGCCTCGGGGTGGCGGCGGATATGGCGCTTGAGGTCATCGAACTGACGCTGGAGCGCCGGGGTGATGTCGGCGTAGACATCGCTGATCAGCGTGTCGAGCGAGGGCGCGGGGCGTTTCTCGGCGCGCTTCATGGTCTCGAGCACGTCACGGCGCAGCTGCTCCTCCTCGCTTGCCTGCTCGTCGTCGCTCCACCAGCCCTTGGCGGTGAGCCATTTGCGCAGCCGCAGCACCGGGTCCTTCAGGCGCCAGGTCTCTTCTTCGCTCTTGGCGCGATAGCCCGAGGGGTCGTCCGAGGAGGAGTGCGCGGCCAGGCGGTAGGACATCGCCTCGATGAGTACCGGCTGGTTCTGCTCCACGGCGATGCGCCGCGCCTGGCGGGTCGCCTCGAACACCGCCAGGGCATCGTTGCCGTCGACCCGGATGGCGTGCATGCGATAGCCGATCGCCCTGGGTGCGATGCCGTCGGCGGCGAACTGCTCGACCGCCGGCGTGGAGATGGCGTAGCCGTTGTTGCGACAGAAAAAGATCACCGGTACGCGGTGCACGGAGGCCATGTTGAGCGCGGCGTGAAAGTCCCCTTCCGAGGCCGCGCCCTCACCGAAGAAGGTGAGCGTGCACTGGCCGTCACCGGCGAGTTTCTGGCCGTAAGCGTAGCCGGTCGCCTGGGGGATCTGGGTCGCCAGCGGCGACGAGATGGTCATGTAGTGGAGCTTGCGCGAGCCGTAGTGAACCGGCATCTGGCGGCCCTTGCCGTAATCCAGGTCGTTGCCGAACAGCTGGTTCATGAACTCGTCGATGGTGAAGCCGCGATACATCAGCGCCCCCTGCTCGCGGTACTGCGCCATGATCATGTCGGCATCGTCGAGGGCAGCGGTGGCACCGACGATCGCCGCCTCCTCGCCGGTGCTCTGCATGTAGAAACTCAGCCGCCCCTGGCGCTGGGCGGCCATCATGCGCTCGTCGAGAAGCCTTGTAGCGAGCATCGCCCGGTACATGCGCCGGGCATGATCGCGCTCGAGCGGGGGTTCGACGGCGCCTTCATGAAGCGCCCCGTCGGGGTCGAGCAGGGCGAAGGTCGCCATGGAGAATTCGTCGCCGGTCATGAAACTCGGCTGATGGCAGTAGCGTGTCATGTTCTTGTCCTTGTTGACCCCTTTTGAGGGCAGTGTTGTCGGTGCCGACCGTTTTCGCCAGTGGATTCATCTGGCGAGGGTCAACGCAACACAAGGACAGTACCGCAGCGCAAACGCTTTAGGCATACCACTTAAGGCGGGGGTCAATCGGTCGGACGGTGGCTCAACCGCTGCTCGAGCAGATCGAACAGGCTGTCAACGGTGAGTGCCAGCAGCGCGATGAGCAGTGCCCCCTGGATCACGTAGGCCATGTTGGCGTTGATAATGCCGGCGATGATCGGGTCGCCCAGGTTGCTCGCGCCCACGGTGGCGCCCAGCGCGGCGGTGGCGATGTTGATGGTGATGGAGGTGCGCACGCCGGCGAGAATGACCGGTGCCGCCAGGGGGAGCTCTACCCGCCAGAGCCGTTGGCGCGGCGTCATGCCCATCGCGGTTGCCGCTTCCTTGAGGGCCGGGTCGACCCCGTCGAGGCCGGCCAGGGTATTGCGCAGGATGGGCAGCAGGCCGTAGAGCATCAGCGCGACGATGATCGCGGGCGTGCCGAAACCGAGCGCCGGTACCGCCAGCGCCAGTACCGCGACCGGTGGAAAGGTCTGGCCGATGGAGGCGAGCTGGCCCGCCAGGGGCAGAAAGTCCCGCCCGTACCGGCGGGTCACCGCGATGCCGGCGAATAGCCCCAGGCACACCGTGAC
>NZ_JAMZBD010000031.1:0-12948 GCF_024158685.1 Halomonas sp. 707D4
GCCTTCCCGCCTGCTCGTCTTGCTGGGCGCGCGGGTAATCCACCGCGATGCCACGGCGGGCAAGCTCCGAGGTCGGCAAATGGGCGTGCGGGTTCGACGGCCCGGCAAGCGTGCGGGTGACACTCGAGAGATCGAAACGCAGCACTCGCTCGTACTCGGCGGTGTCGAGATCATCGGCCCAGAGGCCGGTGTGCCGGGCGTAGGTTTCCACCAGCGCGACCTGCTCGTCGTCGCGCCCGGTGAGCTTCAGATACTCGATGGTCTGGTCGTCGATGTAGAACATCGCCGCGCTCGCCCCGTACTCCGGCGTCATGTTGGAGATCGTCGCCCGGTCGCCGATGCCAAGGGCGTCCGCCCCCTCGCCGAAGAACTCCAGATACGCCCCGACCACGCGCTCGCGGCGCAGAAACTCGGTGATCGCCAGCACCATGTCGGTGCCGGTGACGCCGGGGGCAAGCCGGCCTGAAAGCTCGACGCCGACGATATCCGGCAGGCGCATCATCGAGGCGCGCCCGAGCATCACGCTCTCCGCCTCGAGCCCGCCCACGCCGATCGAGATCACCCCGAGGGCGTCGACCATCGGCGTGTGGCTGTCGGTGCCCACGCAGGTATCCGGGAAGGCGACCTTCGCGCCGGAATCGAGTCTTCGACACTGCACCACCGGCGACATCTTCTCCAGGTTGATCTGGTGCATGATGCCGTTGCCCGGCGGGATCACGTCGACGTTCTTGAAGGCGAGCTTCGTCCAGTTGATGAAGTGGAAGCGGTCGTCGTTGCGCCGCTCCTCGACCTCGCGGTTCTTCTCGAAGGCGTTGGCGTCGTCGCCGTTGTGCTCGACGGCCAAGGAGTGATCGACGATCAGTTGGGTCGGCACCACCGGGTTGACCCGGGCCGGGTCACCGCCGCGCTCGGCGATGGCGTCCCGCAGCCCGGCGAGGTCGACAAGGGCGGTCTGGCCGAGGATGTCGTGGCACACCACCCGCGCCGGGTACCAGGGAAAGTCGAGATCGCGCCGGCGCTCGATCAGCTGGGTCAGGGCGTCACGCAAGAGCTTCGGCTCGCAGCGGCGCACCAGCTGCTCGGCGAGCACGCGGGAGGTGTAGGGAAGTTTTGCATAGGCGCCGGGCGATATGTCCTCGACGGCCTGGCGGGCGTCGAAGAAGTCGACCGGCTCGCCCTGCATCGAGGCGCCGGGAAGGGGCTTGCGGTAGTCGCTGTTCATGAAAGCCTCCTACGCGCGCTCGTCGATCGGCACCCACTCGCTCTTCTCGGGGCCTATGTAGTCGGCGCTCGGGCGAATGATGCGGTTGTTGGCGCGCTGCTCGAACACGTGGGCCGCCCAGCCGGTCAGCCGCGACATGACGAAGATCGGCGTGAACAGCTTGGTCGGAATGTCCATGAAGTGGTAGGCGCTGGCGTGGAAGAAGTCCGCGTTGCAGAAGAGCTTCTTCTCCCGCCACATGACCGCTTCGCAGCGCTCGGAGACAGCAAAAAGCCGAGTGTCGCCAACGTCCTCGGAGAGCTTTTTCGACCACTTCTTGATGATCGCATTGCGCGGGTCCGACTCGCGATAGATCGCATGGCCAAAGCCCATGGCCTTCTCCTTGCGCTCGAGCTTGCCGAGCATTTCGCGCTCCGCCTCGTCCGGCGAGGCCCACTCTTCGATCATCGCCATCGCCGCCTCATTGGCGCCGCCGTGCAGCGGGCCCCTGAGCGAGCCGATCGCGCCGGTGATGCAGGAGTGCATGTCGGAAAGCGTCGAGGCGCAGACCCGGGCGGTGAAGGTCGAGGCGTTGAACTCGTGCTCGGCGTAGAGGATGAGCGAGACGTTCATCACCCGGGCGTGCAGATCGGAGGCCGGCTTGCCGCGCAGCATATGAAGGAAGTGACCACCCACGGAGTCGTCGTCGGTCTCGGTGTCGATGCGCACGCCGTCGTGGCTGTAGCGGTACCAGTAGCAGATGATCGAAGGCAGCACGGCGAGCAGCCGGTCGGCGACGTCCTGCTGCTCGTCGAAGCTCTCCTCGGTCTCGAGGTTGCCGAGCATCGAGGTGCCGGTGCGCATCACGTCCATCGGATGGGCGTCGGCGGGTATCTCCTCGAGCACGGCCTTGAGCGCCGACGGCAGGCCGCGAAGGCCCTTGAGCGTGTCGATGTAGTGGTCGAGCTCGGCCCGGTTGGGCAGCTTGCCTTTCAACAGCAGATAAGCGACCTCCTCGAACTTCGCCTTTTCGGCCAGTTCCTCGATGTCGAAGCCCCGGTAGGTGAGCCCGGAGCCGGTCTTGCCGACGGTGCAAAGGGCGGTGCTGCCCGCGCTCTGCCCGCGAAGTCCTGCGCCTGCCAGCGGTTTGTCAGCCATGGTGCGTCTCCTCAGTGCTTTTTTATAAGTGCTTTTTATAAGTACTTTTTATAAGTGTTTCTTACAGGTGCTTATGGTTAACGGACTTCATGGAACGTGTTCGTCAGCGCTCATTTTGCTCGCTGAACAGCGCGTCGAGCTTCTGCTCGAAGTCGTGGTAGTTGAGAAAGTCGTAGAGTTCGTCGCGGGTCTGCATGGTATCGACGACTTCGCGCTGATGGCCGTGATCGAGAATGCTCTGGTAGACCTTGAGCGCGGCGGCGTTCATGGCGCGAAACGCCGACAGCGGGTAGAGCACCATTGCGCAGCCCGCCTCGCCGAGTTCGGCCTGGGTGAACAGGGGTGTGGCGCCAAATTCGGTGATGTTGGCCAGAATCGGCGCATCGACGCGGGTGCAAAACGCTCGGTAGTCGTCGAGGCTGTGCACGGCTTCGGCGAAGATGGCGTCGGCGCCGGCGTCGACACAGGCGTTGGCGCGCTCGATGGCAGCGTCGAGCCCCTCCTTCTGGAAAGCGTCGGTACGCGCGATCAGGTAGAAATCCGGGTCACGTCTGGCGTCCGCCGCCGCCTTGATGCGATCGACCATCTCACCCTGGGAGACGATCGCCTTGTTCGGCCGGTGGCCGCAGCGCTTCTGGGCGATCTGGTCCTCGATATGCACCGCAGCGACCCCTGCGCGCTCCATCTCCCTGATCGTGCGGGCGATGTTGAACGCCCCGCCCCAGCCGGTATCGATATCCACCAACAGCGGAAGGTCCGTGGCGCCGCAGATGCGGTGGGCGTCCTCGACCACGTCGTTCATGGTGGTCATGCCCAGATCCGGAAGCCCGAAGGAGGCGTTGGCGACTCCGCCGCCGGAAAGATAGATCGCCTTGTGCCCGACCCGCTCGGCCATCAGCGCGGTGTAGGCGTTGATGGTGCCGAGAATCGGCAGCGGGCGTTGATCCTGTAGCGCCTGACGAAACCGGGCGCCCGGGGTGAGCGAGGATGATGCGTTAGTGGACATGGTCTCTCCTGTCGATCCTGTCATGAGTCGGGTTCGCCGTGGGCCAGCATCGCGGCGTAGCGGTCGGCGACGTTCTCGCGCGAGGCGCTGACGTGGCGGCGCATCAAGAGCTCGGCAAGCTCGGCATCCCCCGCTTCGATGGCATCGACGATGCGGTGGTGCTCCACGAAGGCGCGCTGGGGCCGCGCGCCGCTGGCGCTGAACTGGGTGCGGTAGAGGCGCACGAGGTAATAGAGATCGTCGCAGAGCAGGTTCATCAGCATCTTGTTGTGGCTGCCCTGAACGATCAGGTAATGAAAGTCGAGATCGCCTTCGCGCTGATAGTAGGCCTCACCGCGCTGCAGGTCGCTCTGGCCTTCGTGCACCGCGAGCACGTCACGCAGCCCCTGAACCTCTTCTGGCCCCATGTTCTCGGCGGCGAGCCTGGCGGCCATGCTCTCGAGCGCCTCGCGCACGTCGAAAAGCTCGAGCAACTCCTTCATCGAGAGCTTGACCACCCGAGCGCCGACGTGGGGTACGCGCTCGATCAACCGATGCGCCTCGAGCCGGCGCATCGCCTCTCGAAGCGGCCCCCGGGAGATACCGTAGGTTTTCGAAAGCCCGGGCTCGGTGATCTTGCTGCCCGGCGCCAGCTCGCCGCGCACGATGGCACTCTGCAGCTGGTGAAACACCCGCTCGGCAAGGGTGCGCACGGCAGGTGTGGCGGGCTCGGCCGGGTGCTCCAGAGAGCGGGAGGCGGCTTCGGTGGTTGAACGCATGGCTAATTGTCGACAATAAAAAGGGAATAACGGCACTTTAGCCCGCCCACCGGAGTGCGTCAACCGCTCCATTCGGCCATTCACTTTAAGCTTTAGTGGAAGTGACGAAGCGGATCCAGAGCGAATGTCTACAATCACCATGAATCGCTCGATAGGTGCGAACCAGCCGGCGTGAAAAAGATGTTGCATCGCCGCTGGCCTCCAACGGGCGCGCTCACTAGAATGTTCGCCCCACCCGGCAAGGCATGGATTCATGAGCACGGCGATCACCGCAACCGCCCTTCCCTACGCCCAGGACCCGCTGGCGCTCTTCGAGGCGCTGAAAAACCGCCCGGGCGCGACGCTGCTGGACAGTGGCCGCCCGCGCGCCGAAAGCGGGCGCTTCGACATTCTGACCAGCGACCCGGTCGCCACGCTCGAGATCGACGCACGCGGCGCGGTGCACTACGACTCCGCCACGCTCACCCCGCCCTCCGCCCTGCTCGACGACCCCTTCGCGCTGAAACAGTGGCTGCTCGAGCAGTTGCCCCTGCCCGCGTTTGCGAGCGAGCTGCCCTTTCTGGGCGGGCTCGTCGGCTACTGGAGCTACGAGTTCGGTCGCGCTCAGCTGGGTATCGAGAGTCGACACCCAAGCGCCACCGGGCTTCCCGCCATGCGCCTGGGGCTCTACGACTGGTGCATCACTCTCGATCACGAGACGCGTACGGGCTGGATCGTGGCCACTTCAGAGCAGGCCGAGCGCGTGCAGGCATGGCTCGGTGCTTCGCCTTCTCGAGCGGGCGCCTTTCGCCTGACCGGCGCCTTCGAGGCCGAGCTCGACCAGCCCGCCTATACCGGACGCTTCGAGGCGGTGCAGCGCTATATACGCGCCGGCGACTGCTACCAGATCAACCTGGCCCAGCGCCTGCGCGCGCCTTTCGAGGGCGACCCCTGGCAGGCCTACCGGCGCCTGCGCGACGCCACCCCGACCCCGTTTGCCGGCTACATGGCCTGGGGCGAGCAGGCGGTGCTGTCGCTGTCGCCGGAGCGCTTCATCCAGGTCCGCAATGGCGACGTCGAAACCCGTCCGATCAAGGGCACGCGCGCCCGGGGTGAAACGCCCGAAGAGGATGCGCGGCTTGCAAAGGCGCTGCAGGCAAGCCTCAAGGACCGCGCCGAAAACGTGATGATCGTGGACCTTCTGCGCAACGACCTGGGCCGCGTCTGCCGCCCCGGCAGCATCCACGTTCCAGCGCTTTGCGCGCTCGAAAGCTACCCCAACGTGCACCACCTGGTGAGCGTGGTGCAGGGCACGCTGGCCGAAGGGCATTCGGCACTGTCGCTCTTGGCAGCGGCATTTCCCGGCGGCTCGATCACCGGTGCGCCCAAGATTCGCGCCATGCAGATCATCGACGAGCTCGAGCCCTGCCAGCGCAGCGTCTACTGTGGAAGCCTCGGCTATGTCGACGTGCGCGGCCATATGGATACCTCGATCGCCATTCGCTCGATGGTGGCGGACCGGGGCGAGCTTCACGTATGGGGCGGCGGCGGCCTGGTGGCGGACTCGAACGCCGAGGAGGAGTATCTGGAAACGCTGGACAAGATTCGCCACCTGATCACGGCACTCGAGTGAAGACGCTGGGGCGCAAAGCTGCATAACCGCCAAACCAAACGGTATTGGGGCGCGTGGCGCCACTTTTGATAGCCTAGCGGAAAACCGTCTCATCAGCAGGAGTCCGCATGTCGCACGCGCTAGACACGATCAACCGCGATCACGCCCACGACCCGCAAGCGATCATCGAATGGGCCTTTACCCAAGGGCAGCGACCCATCTGCACGACCAATTTCCGCCCCTTCGAGGCGGTGATCCTGCACATGGTGACCCAGGTACGCCCGGACATTCCGATCGTCTGGATGGATAGCGGCTACAATACCGACGCCACCTACCGCTGTGCCGACGAGATCATCCGCATGCTCGATCTCAATATCGTGAGCTTCCTACCCAAGCGCACTCGCGCCCACCGCGAGGCGCTCGAAGGTGCCATGCCCGGCATCGACGATCCGCGCCACGAGGCGTTCACCCGTGAGGTCAAGATCGAACCCTTCGAGCGCGCACTCGGCGAGATGCGCCCGGACGTGTGGTTCACGGCGCTGCGCGCCGAGGACACCCCGGAGCGTGCCAGGATGCAGCCCGTTAGCATGAGCGCCGACGGCCTTTTAAAAGTCGCCCCGCTGCTGCACTGGAGCGCGAAAGAGATGTATACCTATCTGCAAGCCCATGGCCTGCCTAACAACTTCGACTACTTCGACCCGACCAAGGTAGAAGAGAAGCGCGAGTGCGGATTGCACCTGCAGCATTGAGCAGGCCCCTCGAGCACGCTCGGCGTGCTCGAGGCAACCTCAATACTCGGGCAGCGTGACGCCCTCGAACAGCGCCTGCTCGTGGCGAGGGCCGACCATCAGCGCCTCGTCTACCCGATCGCGGGTCAAATGCGGGGCGAAACGGGCCAGGAAATCGTACATGTAGCCACGCATGAAGGTACCGCGACGGATACCGATCTTGGTGGTGGAGCTGGCAAAGAGATGGCTGGCGTCCAGTGCCACCAGATCGCTGTCGAGCGCCGGGTCGAAGGCCATGTGAGCGACGATCCCCACCCCCATGCCGAGGCGTACGTAGGTCTTGATCACGTCGGCATCGGCGGCGGTGAGCACGACGTTGGGCGTCAGGCCCTGGGCCTTGAAGGCGTCGTCGAGCTGGGAGCGCCCGGTGAAGCCGAACACGTAGGTGACGATGGGGTGCTCGGCCAGCGCCTCCAGCGTCAAAGGGCCCGAAAGCGTGGCCAATGGGTGCGACCTGGGCACCAGCACACAGCGGTTCCAGCGATAGCACGGCAGCAGGATAAGATCGGTGAAGAGTTCCAGCGATTCGGTGGCGATGGCGAAGTCCGCCTGCCCTTCGCTGACCATCTGGGCGATCTGCTTGGGCGTGCCCTGCTGCATGTGCAGCGCGACTTCGGGATACTTCTGGGTGAACGCGCCGATGATCGGCGGCAAGGCGTAGCGCGCCTGGGTATGGGTGGTGGCGATAGCAAGGCTCCCTCGACGCTCGTCGCTGTGCTCCTGAGCCACCTGCTTGATGTTCTCGGCAAGCTTCAGCACCTGACCTGCGAGCTCGATGATCGACTGGCCCGCCGGCGTCACCCGGGTCAAATGCTTGCCGCTTCGCGCGAAGATCTCCACGCCCAGCTCGTCTTCGAGCAGGCGGATCTGCTTGGAGATGCCCGGCTGGGACGTGAAGAGGCTTTGAGCCGTCGCCGATACGTTGAGGTTGTGTCGGTTGACTTCCCAGATGTAGCGAAGTTGCTGTAGCTTCATGTCCTCACCTTTCGTCTCGAACACGCACGTTGAATGCCTGCTCATACTCTGCGCTTGGCGCCTCGTGAAATCGGCCTCACGGCCCAACCTCACGATTTTGAATAAAAAAAACCTCTATAATTCACTTATAGTATAAGAAACCTGTGGGCGAGGCACCTGTAATTTTCGTTCACCAAGGGCCTGGCGAGGTGCCTTGATTTGCCAAGCCCTTGCCACGAGCGCTACCATCTGCGCACCTGGCGCGATGAAAATGCGCTATTCTATCGCGTAATGGCCGTTGCTCAGTCAAGGCAACGAATTCGTGAGAGCAACGTAAACGGGAGATGTAAAATGGCTTCTAATGTGGATGTCACCAACGCCAATTTCGAGCAAGAAGTCCTCAACGCCGACCAGCCGGTCCTGCTGAAGTTCTGGGCCCCCTGGTGCGGCCCCTGCAAGGTGATGGCCCCGGTGGTCGATGAAGTGGCTGCCGAGCGCGGCGACGCTCTCAAGGTGGTCAGTGTCAACGTCGACGATGCCCCGGAAATCGCTGCCGAGCAGGGCGTGCGCGGCGTGCCGACGGTCATGCTGTTCAAGTCCGGCACCAAGGTAGCTTCGCTCGTGGGCGCACAGTCCAAGTCCCAACTGACCCAGTTCATCGACCAGAACGCCTGAGTCCTCGTCGATACCCGGCGGCCGCCTTCGCGGCCGCCGTCGCCTTGCCGCTGTTCATCTCTGCCTGCCCTTCCGCGCTCTCGATCACACCCGCACCACGGCACTCACTTCTTGAGATACTTGTCCGCCAGTTGGCGTGTCCAGGGCGGTTTGCGCGCATCGCCTCCATGCCCCGCGCTTCTTTTCAGTTGCCGCGCGCCAGGCCCCAGCAAATGGGCGATCCAGCGCGTCTGCGGATGGCTGTCCAGGGCGATCTTGAGCGTCATGGTCAGCACCACCGACAAGAGCATGCCCGCCGCGCCGAATATCCAGCCCCACACCACCAGCGACAGGAACGCCACGAAGGTGGAAAGCCCCAAGGCCTGCCCCATCACCCGCGGCTCGATCAAGTTGCCCAGCACGAAGTTGATCACAAGATAGGCGGAGGCTAGCATCATCGCCTGCAGTACGCCGCCATCCTGAGCGACCAGCAGCAGCAGTACCGGCGGCACCGCCGCCAGGGCCGAGCCGATGTTGGGAATGAAGTTGAGCGCAAAGGCCAACACCCCCCATAGCAGCGGAAACTCGACGCCGATTATCAGGCATGAAAGCCAAACCAGCACGCCCGTTGCCAGGCTGATCACCGTTTTGACCGCCAGATAGCGCTTGAGCGTCAGGCTGAATTCGCTGAAACGCTTGAGACTCGGTGCCGGGTTTTCGAGCGCCCGGGAGATCTTGGCGCGAAAATTGAGTGTCTCGAACAGCATGAACATCACCAGCAGTGCCACGATGCTGCCCTGCATGACGATCGCCCCGATCTCGCTGAGCAGCATGGCGACCCAGGAGCCGTCCTCGTCCATGTCGAAGGCGCTGGTAAGCTGCTCGGGATCGATGGCGAAGCCGCGTGCAGCCAGCGTGTTGAGCAGATTCCAATAGTGCTCGTAAAGGCGCGCCTCTATGTCCGGCAGCGCGTCGATGAAGGTACTGAAACTGTTGACCACCAGTACCCCGATGAGCAGGAAGAACCCCAGCAATACCAGCAGCGTGATGATGGCGGCCATGCGCATGCCGACCCCGTGGCGATGCAGCCAATGCACCGGTGAGGTACACACTACGGCGATGAAGATCGCCAGCAATAGAGGGACCAGAAGATCCGAGCCCAGTTTCATGCCCGTGACGATGATGACCAGCGCGGCGATGGCAAGCGTTGCGTTCAGGGGAATGCTGCGGTAATCCTTGTCCGTCAGGTTCTGCATGGTTCGATCCTTGGAATTTCGTTTCTACATAATGGCTGGTGAACCGGTAATTCACAAACGGTGCAAATAATAAGCAACTGTTTTTCTACTACTCTTGAGCAGTGAACTAAACACTTTCGCCCTCTTCCAATAGAGGTCGTTCGAACGTCCATCGTGCTGGGTACGACTCACCCGTGCAGCTCTCTTACAAGGAACCTTTTCATGATTCTCAATCCCTTCGCTCACTCGCTGAAAAGCCTTCGCACACCGCTGATGGGGGGTGCTCTTCTGGCACTGCTCTGCGCGCCTGCCGTCCAGGCAGCCCCTCATCACCAGACCCCCACGCTGAGCGTCCAGGCCCAGTCCTGGGTGGAAGTGGAGCCGGACAAGGCCACGCTCTCCGCGCGCCTTTGGGAAAACACCCCGGCGGTCTCATCGCTTGACGAAAGTGACGCCAGCGCCCTGCGCGAGGCACGCGAACGTCTGGAAGAGCGCTCGCGTGAGCTGATCGCTGCCATGGAGGAGATTGGCCTGGGCGAACGCGCGATCACCGCGGGATCGCTGAACGTCTATCAGGAGCAGGTGGGGCAAACCGGCGAAGGCCAGTCGGAGCCGATGATGCGCACCCACGTGGAGCGTCCTTTCAACGTCGAGCTCGATGATCTCGAGCAGCTCACCGACGTGCTGGATGCGCTGGTGGAAGCCGGCGTCAACGCCCTCGACGGCGTGCAGTTCGACCTGCAGGACCGCGAGGCGGCCACCGACGAGGCATTGGTCGATGCGCTGGAGAAGGCCCAGCGCAAGGCCGAGCTGATGGCCCGGACGCTCGACAGCGAGCTTGGCCCGGTGCGCCGCATCGAGGAGACTCAGGCGCCGATCTTCCAGCCGCGCATGATGGCCATGCGCGCCGAAAGCGCCTCAAGCGATGCGGCGGCAGACTACCGCCCCGGCACCCTGCGCATCGATGCCGGAGTGAACGTGGAGTGGTCGCTTACAGAACAAGACGCTCAAGACCGCCCAGATACGGACGCAGCGGCTCGGGAATGATCACCGAGCCATCCGCCTGCTGGTGATTCTCCATTACCGCCAGCAGGCACCGCCCCACTGCCAGCCCCGAGCCGTTCAGGGTATGCAGCAGCTGGGGCTTTTTCATGTCCGGCCGGCGATAGCGCGCCTGCATGCGCCGGGCCTGAAAGTCTTCGCAGTTGGAGACCGACGAGATCTCGCGGTAGGTCTGCTGGCTCGGTAGCCACACTTCCAGATCAAACGTTTTCGCCGCACCAAAGCCCATGTCGCCGGTGCACAGCGTTACCACGCGGTAAGGCAGCTCCAATGCCTGAAGGATCGCCTCGGCGTGGCCGCGCATCTCCTCTAACGCCTCGTAGCTCTTCTCCGGCTCGACGATCTGCACCATCTCGACCTTGTCGAACTGGTGCTGGCGGATCATGCCGCGGGTATCGCGCCCGTGGGAGCCCGCTTCGCTGCGAAAGCAGGGCGTATGGGCGGTCAGTTTCAGAGGCAGTGCCGCCTGTTCGACGATCTCGTCGCGCACGAAGTTGGTCAGCGGTACTTCCGAGGTCGGGATCAGGTGATACTCGCGCTCGTCGTCGAGCTTGAACAGATCCTCGCCGAACTTCGGCAGCTGGCCGGTGCCCATGAGCGAATCCCGGTTGACCATGTAGGGCACGTAGCACTCTTCGTAGCCGTGCTGCTCGGTCTGGGTGTCGAGCATGAACTGCGCCAGCGCCCGGTGAAGCCGTGCGATGGGGCCGCGCATCACCGCAAAACGTGCCCCGGTGAGCTTGGAAGCGAGCTCGAAATCGAGATACCCGGACTTCTTGCCCAGATCGACATGATCGAGCACCGCAAAGTCGAACTCTCGCGGCGTGCCCCAGCGGTGCAGCTCGACGTTGTCATCTTCGCTCTTGCCTTCCGGCACGCTCTCGTGGGGCAGGTTGGGAATGCCGCTCACCGCGTCGTCCCACTCGGCCTGCACCGTCGAAAGCTCATCCTTGGCGGCGTTGAGCCGCTCGCCCAGGTCGTCGACCTCGGCGAGCAGCGGTTGAATGTCTTCGCCGCTCGCCTTGGCCTTGCCGATCGCCTTGGAGCGCGTATTGCGCTCGTTTTGCAGCTGCTCGGTCTGGCTCTGCAGCTCGCGACGGCGCGACTCGAGCGCCTCTAGCGCTTTCGTGTCCAGCACAAAGCCCCGCCGGGCCAGCGTTTGCGCCACCGCGTCCAGATCGGTGCGCAGCAGTTTCGGATCGAGCATGAAGACTCCCTTGACTGATTTCTATCGTAACGGGCTATTGCCGCGGAAAGCGCTCTATTGTAGGCAAAAGCGCGACGAGGGGCTATGGCGCTAGCTCTGTATCCCTTGAAGCCACCCGCCCCGGCCGGGGCTTGCCTGAAAAGATGGTAAAGTAGCCGCCGGCCCGAGCCCCCCAGGGCCTGTTTCAGATTTCACGAGAGGAGCGACACACCGTGCAAAAGAAGGTCACTCAAGGAGCGCTCGCCGGATGGCGGCGCATTGCTTTATGGAAGAAGATTCTTTCCGGTCTGGCGCTGGGTATCCTGGTGGGCGCCTTGCTGGGAGAGACTGCCAGTATCTTCAAGCCGCTGGGCGATATTTTCATCAACGCCATCATGATGCTCATTGTGCCGTTGGTATTCTCGACGCTGATCGTGGGCATCACGTCCATGCGCGACCCGCAGAAAATGGGGCGTATCGGGGTTCGCACCATTACGCTTTACCTGTTCAGTACGGCCTTTGCCATTACGATAGGGCTTGCGCTCTCGACGCTGCTGCAGCCAGGCGTGGGCGTAGAGCTCAGCTTCGATGGCGAGGTGGCGCCCAACGAAGCGCCGTCACTGGTCTCCATCCTCGTGGACCTGGTACCACGCAACCCGCTCGATGCTTTGGCCAATGGCAACATCATGCAGATCATCGTGTTCGCCATCGGCCTGGGCATTTCGCTGACCCTGATCGGTGACAAGGGCGAACCCGTAATGCGAGTATTCGACAGCTTCGCCGAAGCGATGTACAAGCTCACCGCGATCGTGATGGCCTTTGCGCCGTTCGGAGTGTTCGGATTGATCGCTCACGTATCGGGTCAATATGGTCTGGAGATACTGCTGCCACTGGCCAAGCTCATTGGCGTGGTTTACCTGGCTTGCCTCGTTCACGTGCTGGTGGTCTATTCAGGTTTCATTTCGCTGCTGGGCCGACTGAACCCGATGCGCTACCTGCAGGGCAGCCTTGATGCCATCGTAGTGGCGTTCTCCTCGGCCTCCTCTGCGGGCACTTTGCCGGTTTCCATTCGTTGTGCTCAGAAGAATCTAGGTATTTCCGAAGGGGTTTCCGGCTTTGTACTGCCGGTGGGTGCGACCATCAACATGGATGGCACGGCCCTTTATCAGGGCGTGGTGGTGCTGTTCATCGCCCAGATGACCGGGGTCGAACTCGGCATGACGGAGTACGCCATGATCATCGCCACCGGCACTCTGGCGTCGATCGGCACTGCGGGCGTTCCCGGGGCGGGGCTGATTATGCTGTCGATCGTGATGGCGCAGATCGGCCTGCCGCTTGAAGCGATCGCCGTGGTC
>NZ_JAMZBD010000032.1:0-12694 GCF_024158685.1 Halomonas sp. 707D4
TCGCCGACCGCCACGGCGTGCCCCCCGCCGAGATCACCCTGGCCTGGATCAAGGCGCGCGGGCTCGTGACCATTCCGTCCTCCACCAAGGCGCGCAATATCGAGAGAAATTTCAAGGCCTTCGATATCGAGCCAAGTGAGGCGGAAATGGCCGACATCGCCACCCTCGATCGCGGCGAGCGCATCGCCAATCCGGAGATGGCGCCAGAGTGGGACCAGTAATACCCACTAGCGCGCACAACCCCAGCCTTGAGCACTTTTTACTGGGCGCCTGTATCCTCAGGCGCCCTGTTTAAAGAAAATGCAGGGCTGTATAAAGTATTTGAAAGCCATTTGATAAGTCGAACGGCTCTTGCACATCATCAGAGAGCGATACTTGGTATCACCTCTTCTCTTCAAATCGGCATTATTCTCGCCATTGCGTGGCATTTTTTCTCAGTATGTCGCAAAAACCGGTGACCGGCTCGCCATGGTAGGCCTCTTTTCTTGTCAGTAGTCCAAAAGGAGCGAGCGTTCTCCCCAGAGTCATGGGAAGCTTATCGATCAGGCCCGCCGATAGGTAGTCATTGAGCACGGTTTCGGCCATGACCAGCAGGGCATCGCTTTTTTGTACGAGTTGCAGCGCTGCAAAGATGGACCCGCATTCAATAATATCGCGAGGTGACACCAGCCCCTCCATTTCGAACTCCTTCTCCAGCGCTTGGCGTGCGGGTGTCGTAATCGGCTGCAAGATCCAGGGCCAGGTTTCGAGCAGTTCCTTCAAAGGGGGCAGGCGCGTTTGGACGAGTGGATGATCACGGCGTACCACGGTCACCATATTTTCATTACCCAACGGTTCGAAATCGAAATGATTGTGCTGGATCGAGGTAGCATAGCGAGCAATGGCGATGTCCACCTTTCCCTGCCCAAGAAGCTCTACTAACTGGTCGCTGGTTTCTCCCATCAAGCGTATCTGTAGAAGAGGGCGCTGGCGCTTCATCTCAATAATGGACTGCGCTACCAGGTCGGGGGCGGCCCCCATAATGGCGCCTACCGTTAACTGTCCACGCCCGCCTAACTGGTAACGGTGCATCTCTTCAGCGCAGCGGTCCAGGCGCGCCAATGCATTCTCGGCAAAGTCGACCAGCATCTCCCCCGGCCCAGTCGGCTGCATGCCCTGCGAGGTGCGCTCGAAAAGCTGGCAGTTAAACACCCGTTCGATTTCGCTCAGCATTCGCGTAGCCGCTGGCTGGGACATGTGCATGACCGCCGCCGTCTGATGAAGATTTCTGCGTTTTCCCAGGGTCGAAAGCATCAGCAGGTGCTTGTAGCGTAGCTTGGCGGCCAATGACTGAAAGCTTTCCATGACGTTTTCCTGCTTTTTGATACCCAAATAGTATGGCGAAGTGAACGACTCGAGATGTGCGACATTAGTCTAGTTGGCTATGTCGCCTGTTTTTATCTGCCTTGGTGTAAAGCCGCACCATTAGGAGTATCTGTCTGTCAGATAACCAAAAGGTATCGAGGAGAACGAGATAAGCATTGGCTCATGAACGCACTTTTACTTACAACGTTACTCAAGACGATGGCGTTAATAATAGCGAAAAGGAACGTTAATGAGCGATATCACTATCAAGCAAGTGCGCGCCTATACCGTTCGCGGTGGCGGTGCGGATTATCACGATCAGGCGGATGGACACTGGATCGATTCACAAATTGCCACGCCCATGAGCAAGTACCCTGAGTACCGTATGACCCGGAGCAGTTTTGGTCTCAACGTTCTGGGAACACTTGTCGTCGAGGTAGAGGCAAGTGACAACACGGTGGGTTTTGCCGTTACCACAGGCGGAGAGATCGGCGCGTGGATTGTCGAAAACCACTTGGCGCGCTTTATCGAAGGCAAGCAGGTGGGTGAGATCGAGAAGATCTGGGATCAGATGTTCAACGCCACTCTTTATTATGGACGTAAAGGCGTTGTGATCAACACCATTTCCTGTGTGGATCTGGCGCTTTGGGATCTGCTGGGTAAGGTGCGTCAACTGCCGGTCCATCAATTGCTGGGCGGCCCGGTTCGCGATGAACTGGTGTTCTATGCGACCGGGGCCCGCCCCGATCTGGCCAAAGAAATGGGGTTCATTGGCGGTAAGATGCCGCTGGTTCACGGTCCTGCCGAAGGTGAAGAAGGTCTCAAGAAGAACCTTGAGCATCTGGCCAAAATGCGTAGCGCCGTGGGCGATGACTTCTGGTTGATGTACGACTGCTGGATGAGCCTGGATCTCAACTATGCTACGCGGTTGGCCCAAGGCGCCAAGGCGTATGACCTCAAATGGATCGAGGAGGCCTTGCCGCCCGATGACTACTGGGGCTATGCGCAGCTCAAGCGCGATGTTCCCAAGGGCATGCTCGTGAATACCGGCGAACACGAAGCGACCCGTTGGGGGTTTCGCATGCTGCTCGAAATGGAGTGCTGCGACATCATTCAGCCCGATGTGGGCTGGTGCGGAGGTATTACCGAGCTGATCAAGATTTCAGCGCTTGCCGATGCCCATAACAAGCTTGTCGTACCGCATGGTTCTTCGGTCTACAGCTACCACTTCGTGATCACACGCCATAACAGTCCGTTCGCCGAGTTCTTGATGATGGCGCCCAAGGCTGACGAAGTCGTTCCCATGTTCAACCCGCTATTGCTGGATGAGCCGGTACCCGAGAACGGTTGCATGTCCGCCTCTAAGCTGGATAAACCGGGTTTTGGAGTGCGCTTGAACCCCGATTGTGAGTTGGCACGTCCCTACACTCATTAAACGAATTTGAGGAGTTATCTATGCCTATCAAGGCGCTGCGTATGACGCTCCACCCGGGGCAGGAAGAGGAGTACCAGCGCCGGCATGATGAGCTGTGGCCAGAGCTTGCAACAGCGCTGACCGATGCCGGTATCGAAGAGTATCGAATTTTCCTCGACCCTCGAAGCCTGCACTTATTCGCCATCATGTACCTGCGTGAGGAGCATACCGTGGATCAGCTTTCGGCCTTGCCCGTCATGCAGCGCTGGTGGACATATATGGCCGATATCATGGATTCCGCCGCCGATAATTCGCCGGTCAGCGTCCCTCTAGAGGAAGTCTTCTCTTTCTTGCCGGGAGAGCCTACATGCAAGTAGTCGATCCGCATCTTCATTTTTGGGCGCTTGATCAGGGCAATCAGCCTTGGCTCGAGAATCCCACGCCGAACCTGCTGGGTGATTATACCCCCATGGCGCGTGACTTCGGGCCGGATGAGTTACTCGATCAGCTCGATGACATCGAACTGGTGGGGCTGGTTCACGTGGAAGCGGATGCCGATGACCCTGTGGCAGAGACGCGGTGGTTGACTCGCAAGCTTGCCGAATACCCGTCGTTGAACGCGGCAATGGTGGTGGGGGTGGATCTATCTCAGCCGGAGGCACCGGCCAGGCTCGAAGCGCAGTGCGCTCTCTCCGGTGCTGTACGCGGGGTGCGCCAGATTCTCAATGTGCACCAGGACCCGCTTTACGACTATGTCGAGCGCCATTACATGAAAGAGGCGCTTTGGCAGCAGAATCTAGCGCGGCTAGCGCCGCTGAAGCTCTCGTTCGATCTTCAGATATATCCTTCGCAAATGACTCAGGCCGCCGCTATTGCCGCGCGCCACCCCGATATTCAGTTCGTGCTCAATCACGCAGGAATGTACGTGGACCGTCAAGGCGTGCGCGGATGGCGTGAGTGGCGTGATGGTATGCGGACGCTGGCTTGCCAACCCAACATTGCGACCAAGCTGAGTGGCTTTGGCATGCTCGACCATCAGTGGAGTCTTGGCAGCATTCGTCCGCTGATTCTAGAGGCGATAGATGCGTTTGGCGTAGAGCGATGCCTGTTCGCTTCCAATTATCCTGTTGATGGACTTTATGCACGGTATGCAGATATCTGGCATGCCTATGCGCAGATCATCGCCGATGCGAGCCACGCCGAGCAGCAAGCGCTCTTCGTAAGCAATGCTCGGCGCATCTACCGTATTTAAATCTGATCCATCCATCTCAAGGGGGATTTACATGTTACTGGCAGACAAGAGCGTCATCATTACCGGGGCCTCTCGTGGTATCGGTCGTGCTGCCGCTATCGAGTGCGCGCGACAGGGCGCCAATGTCGTCATCGGTTACAGCGGTAGCCCTTCCAGCCGCGCTGCGGTAGACGAACTGATCCAGGAGATCGAAGCGCTTGGTCGCCGTGCCGTCGCGGTTGGGGCGCCTGCAGAAGATCCGGATACCGGGCAGCTACTGGTCGATGCGGCCGTCGAGCAGTTTGGCGGTGTCGATGTCTTCGTCAATAACGCGGGTATCTGTCCCTTCCATAGCTTCCTGGATATGCCCCGCCAGACCTATCTCGACACGGTGAACACGAACCTCAACGGTGCCTTTTTTGCAGTTCAGGCAGCGGCCAATCAGATGAAACGTCAAGGGCGTGGTGGCGCGATCATTGCGGTGAGTTCGATCAGCGCGCTCGTGGGGGGCGGTATGCAGACGCACTACACGCCTACCAAGGCGGGGCTCTTGTCGTTGATGCAGTCCTGTGCCGTTGCTCTGGGGCCATATGGCATCCGCTGCAATGCGCTTCTTCCTGGCACCATCGAAACCGATATCAACAAGGAAGATCTTGCCGACCAGGAAAAGCGCGATTACATGGCCGGGCGTACGCCTCTTGGCCGCCTGGGGCGTCCTGAGGATTTGGCTGGACCGCTAGTCTTTTTGGCCTCCGACATGGCGCAGTACGTCACCGGGGCATCGCTGCTGGTGGATGGCGGCATGTACGTCAATTTGCAGTAATTACTCTTATTTTGAGGAGGCGAAAGCATGCAAATGCCCGTTAATGAGTTCAAGAAAGCGCTGGCGAGTGACACGACCCAATGGGGCTGTTGGGCCGGTTTTGCGACAGGGTATGCGGCCGAAATTATCGCGGGGACCGGTTTTGACTGGCTGCTTATCGATGGTGAGCATGCACCCAATACGGTGCCCACTATTCTGGCTCAGTTACAGGCGGTGCTGCCTTACCAGAGTGCGCCGGTAGTGCGCTGTGTTAATCAGGATCCGGCACTGATCAAGCAACTGCTCGACGTTGGTGCTCAGACGCTCATGGTTCCCATGGTCGAAAGTGCCGATCAGGCGGCGGCGTTGGTGCGGGCGACACGTTATCCCCCACACGGTGTTCGCGGTGTGGGCGGTGGGCTGGTACGGGCGACGCGTTGGGATGGTGTGGACGACTACTTGTCCAGGGCGCATGAATCGCTCTGTCTGATCGTGCAGGTGGAGTCCCCCAAAGGGGTCGAATCCGCCGAGGCGATCGCCAACACCGAGGGGGTCGATGCGGTATTCATCGGACCGGCCGATTTATCGGTGGGGATGGGGCATCCGGGCAATCCAGGCCACCCCGAGGTGCAGCAAGCCATCGAGACGGTGATCAAGGTGGCTAAAGCGGCGGGTAAGCCGGTCGGTATTCTTGCCCCCCTTGAAGAGGATGCTCGCCGCTATGAAGCACTGGGCTGTCACTTCATTGCCGTGGGAATCGACATCAGCCTGTTGCGTCAGAGCGCCATGGCCACGGTGGCCCTTTACAAGGAGCAGACTACGCATAACGCTTCAAGCACGTATTGATGCACTGATCCGCCGCGGTTTCATTGTAGCGGCCTATAACGATAACAGGAGCATGACAATGTCACAGCTAACCACTTACCAAAACTATATCAATGGCACCTTCGAGCCAACTTCCCAGCACTTGGAGGTTCTCAACCCTGCCACGCACGAGGTATTGTCTCGGGTTCCCGCCTCAAGTGCTAACGATGTCGAGAGAGCACTCGAGGCCGCACGTGGAGCACAAAAACAGTGGGCAGCGACGCCTGCCGTCGAACGGGCCGCCTTACTGCATCGCTTGGCCAACAAACTGCGCGATAATGTTGCTCCTCTGGCACGAACGATCACTGCCGAGCAGGGAAAAATAAGTGGGCTGGCCGAGGTCGAGGTAAACTTTACCGCTGACTACCTGGATTACATGGCCGAGTGGGGGCGTCGCATCGAGGGCGAAATCATTCAGAGTGATCGGCCTAAGGAAAATATTTTTCTTTTTCGTAAGCCTCTCGGCGTGGTGGCAGGCATCCTACCTTGGAACTTTCCGTTTTTTCTTATCGCCCGCAAGATGGCGCCTGCTTTGATTACGGGTAACACCATCGTCATCAAGCCAAGCGAAGAGACGCCGAACAACTGCTTCGAATTCGCTCGTCTGTTCGATGAGGTTGGCTTTCCCACTGGTGTTTTCAACGTGGTGAGCGGAACGGGCGCTGAGGCAGGCAATGCGCTCACTGCCAGTGCTCAGGTCGACATGATCAGCTTTACCGGTAGTGTTGAGACCGGTACTCGCATCATGGCTAACGCCGCCAATAATATCACCAAGCTCAATTTAGAGCTGGGCGGCAAAGCGCCTTCCATCGTCCTTGATGACGCCGATCTAGATCTAGCCGTGAACGCCATTCGCGGTTCTCGAATCATCAATACCGGACAGGTGTGCAACTGCGCCGAGCGCGTTTACGTGCAGCGTGGCGTGGCCGATGATTTCATCGCACGAATGGCTAAGGCGATGGAAGCTACCCGCTATGGCGATCCCCTGGCCGATAGCAATGTCGAAATGGGACCCATGATCAACCAGGCAGGGCTGGATAAAGTCGTACAGATGGTCGATACCGCGCGTCGTAACGGTGCCGAACTAGTTACGGGAGGCAAAATTGCCGATCTCGGTGCTGGTTTTCACTATCAGCCGACGGTGCTCTCAAATTGCCGCCAGGATATGGAAATCATGCGCAAGGAGATTTTTGGCCCTGTACTGCCTATACAGGTGGTCGATACCCTCGATGAAGCTATTGCGCTTGCCAACGACTGTGAATATGGCCTGACGTCCTCGATCTATACCCGCAGCCTCAACAGCGCTATGCAGGCGGCGCGCGAGTTGGATTTTGGCGAGACCTACATCAACCGTGAAAACTTCGAAGCGATGCAGGGCTTCCACGCCGGAGTGCGTAAATCTGGCATTGGTGGAGCGGATGGAAAACACGGTTTGTACGAGTATACCCACAGCCACGTGGTGTACTTGGAAACCTGATAAATCATCTGATCGAGGTACCTTGCCATGAGTCATATGAGCGACTCTGCCGCCACGCTAGACCCGTCTGGCGTGGCAGGTGAAGAAGTAACGGGTGGGGAGTATGAGCGTACGCCGGTGCCTGTAAAGGCCCGGCTCGGTTTCAAGAGCTTCATCGGCATGTATGCAGGTGAGCATGCTGCGGGCACCGAGCTGATGATCGGACCCTTATTCGTGCTGGCCGGTGTGGCGGCTTTCGATGTGGTGATAGGGCTATTGATAGGCAACATGCTGGCGGTACTGAGCTGGTTGTTCCTGACGGCGCCTATTGGCACGCGAGTTCGGCTGACGCTCTATCGCCATCTCGAAAAGATAGCAGGCCGTCATACGGTCATTCTCTACAACCTGGCTAACGGCGTGTCATTCTGTTTTCTTGCGGGCGCGATGATCACGATCTCTGCTACAGCCGTCGGCGTATGGTTCGGTTTTCCCTTACCGACCCTGTCAGATCTGCTGCCCAACAGCCTTGGGTGGGTATTGAGTGTTATCGGTGTCGGTGTCGTCATCACCGTTGTTGCGGCGTATGGCTACCGCTTTGTTTCCTGGTTTGCCAATATCGCGGCACCGTGGATGGTACTGATGTTTCTGGGCTTCGGTATCGTGTCACTCAAGTGGTTCATCGATGCAACGGGTGCCGAAGCCAGCTCATTGGGCGATCTCTGGACGTTAGCGGATACCGCGATATGGACCGGTGTGGAAGTTCCAGGCCAGCCCAGTTTCTCTATTTGGCACGTCATTTTCTTTGCCTGGTTCGCTAATATGGCAATGCATGCGGGCATGTCCGATTTGACGGTGCTCCGGTTTGCCCGCAAGAGCTGGTACAGCATTGCATCGGCTGCAGGTATGTACGTAGGCCATTTTATGGCGTGGTTAGCTGCCTCTATGCTGTTTGCCTTTCAGATGTATGATGCAGGGCTCACCAGTGAAGCTGCTGTAATTGCTGCCTCCGAGGCAGGGCAAATTCCCACACCGTTACCTGGCCCGCTTGCCGATCAGGCACTGGGGATCGCTGGTTTGATCTGCGTCATCATCGCTGGCTGGACGACGGCCAATCCTACCATTTATCGCGCAGGCCTTGCTTTTCAGGCAATCATTCCCACCGTGTCGCGCTTCAAGGTGACCATTGGCACAGGGATTTTGACCACCATCGTGGCGCTGTTCCCTGGGGTGGCGATGCAGCTACTGGACTTCGTTGCCCTATATGGTTTGCTGCTCATGCCAGTGGGAGCGATGATCTTCATTGATTACTGGGTATTGCCCAAACTTGGTCTGAAGAGTTTCTACGCCGAGTATACCGGGCAGCAGTTCACGCTACCTGTGATAGCCACATGGATGGTCACACTGGCTATTTGCTTGTTTATGGTGCAATTCGCCGGCATCGAAATATTCTTTGTTGCCCTGCCTGGCTGGTTCATTGCCGCTGGACTCTTCGTCCTGCTCAGCTTCATCGCTCAGCGCAAGCGAGTCGAACCTTCGGCAGCACCTTCTTCACCGCTGGAGTCGACCTGATGCGTAAACTACTTCAAGGTATTTCGCTCTTGATGTTGGTGCTGACCGTTCTTTTACCCCTGCTTTATTTGTTCGATATGGTTAGTGAATCCGCCATGAAGACAAATATTCTAATAGTAACCGTTCTCTGGTTTGTCATAACGCCCTTGTGGGCAAGAAGAGAAAAGGAAACGACAACCGGTAACCCATAATCGACTCGTATCTAGTATTAATAAAAATCGAAAATTAGCCCCTCAAAGTGCTCAAGGTAATTAGAAGAAAACTGCGCGCAAGATGAATTCTTCTGCTTAAAACACTTTTGGCTCATAAATACGATAATAGTGGAGAACACGCCATGGAAGTATTGCACCTTGCGGTAGCGATCCTGCTGATCCTATTGCTCATTCTTTATGTGAAATTAAACGCTGCTATTAGTTTGGTAGTGGGCTGCCTGTATCTGGGATTATCCATGGGGCTGGGTATGACTGGAACCGTCGACGCCATCGGCGCAGGTTTTGGTAATATTATGACGGCCATAGGGTTGCCGATTGGCTTTGGCGTTATCATTGGTCAGCTCATGAGCGATTCGGGCGCTGCGCATAAAATCGCCTATCGGCTGGTTGCTAGTGCGCCAAAAGGTGCCGGATTATATGCGCTAGGGTTGACCGGGTTCCTGTTGTCGATCCCGGTGTTTTTCGATGTCACGTTCGTGATTCTGGTTCCTCTCGGCGTGGCTCTGGCCAAGACCTTGAGTAAGCCCTTGCCTTACGCTATTGGTGCGCTGGTCATTGGGGCGGCTACCTCGCACACCATCGTGCCGCCTACCCCTAACCCCTTGGCAGCCGCCTCCATTCTTGGTTTTGATATAGGCATCATGACCTTTGCTGGATTGACCGTCGGACTCATTACTGCACTGGTCGTCATGAAGCTCTATTTCATGCTGCTCGATGCCGGTATCTGGAACGCCGCCAAAGATGAGCTCGCGATTAATGAGATCGATGAGGAGGAGAGCGCTACTGTATCTCCCGAACTACCCGATATGCCCCTATGGCAGGCATTGGCGCCCATTGCCATTCCGATCCTGCTCATCCTGAGCGGTACACTGTACGATTATGGACAGCAAATCGGCATGCTCGGTGGTACCGAACTGCCAGGTTTCGTCGCCTTTGTGAGCGACCGAATCGTGGCCTTGATGCTTGGGGCCATTGCGGCCTATGCCATTGCCATTCCCTTAATGTCTCGAGATCGTTGTGATGTGTCGGCATCGAAAGGTTTGCAAACGGCGGGCTTGGTACTTCTCGTTACCGGTGCAGGTGGCTCTTTGGGAGCGGTGATCAAAGAAACGCAAATCGGCGAAATGCTCGTTGATCAACTATTTCGTGATACCCAGTCCGCCTTGGGCATGGTGCTGCTGACTTACTCTCTGGCGGCGATTTTTCGTATTGCCCAGGGCTCTGGCACCGTGGCCGGTATCACCGCCATGACAATCATGGCTGGGGCGGCCTCTACCGGTGTGGTAGACCCCTTATGGATTGCCTTGGCGGCGCTAGCGGGCGGTATCAGCATTGGCCACGTAAACGATAGTGGTTTCTGGATCACTACCCAACTTGCTAAATTTACCGTTCGTGGTGGGTTCAAGACCTACACGCTGGGCGAGGCCATGGTGTCATTGACTATCTTGATGCTGACGATTATTGGAGTGTTGATATGGAATTGACCTATTTCCCGATGTTCCAACTGTAGGCGGTTAAAGCGGAAGGGCGTATAGTGCAAAGGCGCCCTCCCACGATGGCTGCCATTAGTTTGGGCGATTACTGATAATGGAGCTGATTTTTACTAATGACCTGATGAAGATAAAGCCAGCGTTTATATCCTCCGTTTCGATTTCATCCATGATGATATCGATATGGGGTTTTCTGTCGATGAGCCGATCGATTGCCAGCTGATAATCGAGCCAGCCTTAGCCTAGAAGTACGAATACCAGCTTTCCATCCTCGACGATAAAATATTTGGCGTGAAGAACGGCATCTTAACGCCCCACTGGTGGATCGCCGTTTCCAGAATAACCTGTTGATCATGATAGTTATCGCTTGTCAGTAGATTAACAGAGTTAAATATGATCTGAAGGCCGTTCGAGGGGGCGGCCTTTACCAGACGATGTGCTTTATCAGCGCTGTGGAGAGGGAGGCTGACGCCAGACTCTATGCCTAGAAGAACGCCAAGTTTTCCTGCTTTCTGTAAGAGTTCCTGAACACTTTCGAGCACCTTGCTGAACGCTGATTCGTTGAAGTTATCCTCGGTATACACGACCTCGGTATTGACGTTGCTGGTTTTGGTATAAACGATACTACAGCCAAAGTCTCTGACGTACTTGAGATACCTCTTGAAAAGCGGCAATGCTTGTTTGCGCTACTGTCAATCAGGGTAAATAATATTAACGTAGCAGTCCGATACAGCAATTTTAACTCCCCTGGTAATGAATTAATATCGAATATGACTGGCCAAATTCGGCTTAATTAAACCAAGCTCAAGAGTCAGATCGAAGGATTTTCCTAGATCGAGCTAGATGGTGATCAGCTGATCATACACTGATTTTAGAGTATGGTTACAGGACGGCGAATTCATAGATATATCTCGTTATCAATCAGCAATAACTTGATATGCCTTCGTTGTAAGCTCCTATATAATCACTCCTTGGAACGATTTCTGGCAGGAGCTTTTCAATCATGCGCTACCTCATCGCCCTCCTGGCGGCTTTTTCGCTACCTTCGCTGCACGCCGAGACGCTCGAGGCGCCGCAAGGGCCGGTCATCCTGACCGTGTCCGGCGAGCTCGAGAATACCAATGCCGGCGATCAAGCGCAGTTCGATCGCGCCATGCTGGAGGCGCTGCCCCAGCACGAGACGGTGACCCACACGCCCTGGCACGATGGCGCGGTGCGTTTCGTCGGTCCGCTCGGGCGCACCCTGCTCGACGCGGTGGGCAGCGAAGGGCGTGAGCTTCGCATCATGGCGCTGAACGACTATTCGGCCACGGTGCCGGTGCGCGATTTCTACAAGTACGACGTCATCTTCGCTATGAGCGCCAACGGTCAGCCGCTGCAGGTGCGTGACCAGGGGCCGCTGTTCGTCATCTACCCCTTCGATCAGGCGTCGTCGCTGATGAACGAAGTGACGCTCTCGCGCTCGGTGTGGCAGGTCAACCGCATCGAGATCGAATGATCCTGTCGCGAGGCCAAGCGCGTTGCGCCTAGCCCGGAAGCGTCTCCTGCCGCGCGGCGTCGGCATCGCCACGCTGCTGGCCCTGATGCTGTTCTTCTCGACGCTGGCCACCGGCGGGGTGATCTACTATCGCCAGCAGGCGCTCGAGAATCGCCTGCTGGAGAACATGCTGTGGTCTGCCTACCAGTTCGACCGCGAGGTGCGCGAGCTGCGCCTCGAGCTCGCCGAGTCGCCGATGGCGCGCCCATGGGACGAGTTGCAGCAGCATCTGGAGATTCTCTTCAGCCGTCAGCGCCTGTTCATGCAGGGCGACCTGGGCGCCGCCGTGGCCAGAATCGAGCGCCTGCGCCCGCTGGTCGCGGCCTCGAAGGCGGGAGTGGAGCGCCTCGAGGCGTCGATGGACGAGCGCCTTCCCGGGCCCGGCGGGTTGACGGCGGCGTTGGTCGAGCGCCTCTCGCTGCAGGCTTTTGATCTCCAGACGATCACCTCCGCCATTGTGGTAGAAACCAACGCAAGCGTGGCATACACCCGCACCAACGAGCGGCAAAGCCTGATCGAGCTCTATGGCGTGGTGTTGGCGCTGATCTTGCTGCTGATGGGGACTGGTGGACTGCTGGTGCGCTCGCTGGTGCTCGAGAACCGTGCCCAGCTCGGCAAGGCGCGGGCGGCCCAGATGGCCAGTCGCGCCAAGTCCGAGTTCCTGGCCATCGTCAGCCACGAGGTGCGCACGCCCCTCAATGGCATCGTCGGCATGGCGGATCTATTGCGCGAAGAGGTGAAGAGCGACGCCGCCCAGCGCTACCTGAAGGCGCTC
>NZ_JAMZBD010000033.1:0-12643 GCF_024158685.1 Halomonas sp. 707D4
GAATACCCCGCCGTAGATGCCGCCGACGATGATGACCGGAAAGCCCAGCGGCCAGAGCGCCTTCTGGACCGCCACGGCGCGCGTCTTCCAGCTCGAGCGCGGTTCGGTGGGCACGTCCTTGATGATGGCGTAGGCGATGCAGTACGCCGAGAACATGAACAGGATCAGAAGCCCCGGGCCGATGCCGGCGATGAACAGCTCGCCGATCGAGGTGCCGGAAATCACCCCGTAGATGATCATGCCGATACTCGGCGGAATCAGAAACGCGATGTCGCTGGCGTTGATGATCAGCGCCAGCGTGAAGGAGTCGGAGTAGCCCGCCTTGAGCATCTTCGGGCGCAGTGGCGAGCCCACCGCCACCACCGTTGCCTGGGTGGAGCCCGACACTGCGCCGAACAGCGTGCACGACGCCGCGGTACTCACCGCAAGCCCGCCCTTGATGTGGCCGATGAACGCCATGACCATCTCGATCAGCCGGTTGGCCGACTGCCCGCGGGTCATGATGTCGGCGGCGAGGATGAACATCGGCACGGCGATCAGCGAGGCGGGACGAATGCCCGCCATCATCTGCTGGATCAGCGTATCCATCTGGCCGAAGCCGTTGAACATCATGTAGAAGCCGATCGCCGCGGCGGTGATCAGCGGAATCATCATCGGAAAGCCCAGCAAGAGCAGGGCAATCATGGTCACTACCATTATCGTCGTCATAGTGTTCCCCTAAGCGAACGATGCCCTTGTCAGACTTGCGTATCGGTCTCTTTGTAGCCATCGACCACGCCGGTCGAGAGATACACCTTGCGACTGGTGAGGTTCTTCACCGCCGTCAGCAGGTATTGGATACCGGTGATCAGAAACCCCATCGGCACCCAGATGTAGATCAACCAGACCGGAAGGCTCAGCGCCGGCAGCACCCGCCCCTTGCCGTAGAGGTCCTGGATATAGACCACCGAGTAGTAGAGCAGAAAGAACATCACCAGCGAGGTGAACAGCGAGATGAAGACCATCAGCGCGCGGCGCCCGCCCATCGGCAGCGCGTCATAGATCGCCGACATGCGGATGTGGCGACCGTGCCGGGCGGCGTAGCCGATGCCGGCGAAGGTGATCATGATGATCAGGATGCGATTGAGCTCGCCCGAGAACATGATGCTGTTGCCGAACACGAAGCGGGCGATGACGTTGATGACCGTATTCAACGCCATTAGCAAAACCCCCAGTGCCAGAATCACTGATTCGATTTTGCTAATTGCGGTGTCGATCACGCCGAGCACGCCCGGAAGCCCCGAGTGGTAGTTGATCTCTGATTCGTCTTCGGTCATGAAGAGCGTCTCCTTAGACGTCTCTCGCCCCGTGATGCGGGCGAGAGGATGGCCTTGGGCCGGTGGGTGAGAGAAGGACTCTCGTACTTCACGCAAAAGGGGCAGCCGTGGCTGCCCCTTGCGTCACGCGCGGCCTGCCGCGCGATACGTTACTGCCGCCGCATGCTTGAAACGATAGACATCGTCATGAACGGCGCGACGCATGCTTACTCGTCGGTCACGTTGGCGAGGTCTTCCTTGAACAGCTCCAGAAGCTCGGCACCGCGCTCGCCGGTCATCTCCAGGAACCGCTCCTCGACCTGCGGCGCGCGCTCGCGGAAGGCCTCGATCTGCTCGTCGTCGAGGCGCGTCACGGTCACCTCGTCGGACGCTTCCTGGATCTTCTCGAGCGACTCCTCGGCGAGCCCCTGGATATGCTCCATGGTGTGCGCGTAGGCGGCTTCGGTGGCGTCCTGAACCAGCTGCTGGTCCTCTTCGGAGAGGCCGTCATAGAAGTCCTGGTTGGCCATCATCGCGGTGGTGAACCAGCCGTGCCCGGTGAAGGTCAGGTGCGGCGAGACCTCGTAGAGACCGCCGGACTCGATCCAGAAGATCGGGTTCTCCTGGCCGTCGAGGATACCGGTCTGCAGGCCGCCGTACACCTCGCCCCAGGGCAGCGGCGTGGGCGTCGCCCCGAACGCGCTGTAGGTCTCGGAGAGCAGCGGGTTGGTCATGGTGCGGATCTTCTTGTTGCGCATGTCCTCCGGCGAGCTGATCGGCTCGTTGGTGGTGATGACCATCTCGCCTTCCGGGTACATCTTGAGAAGTTCGAGGCCCTGCTCGGCGTAGAGCTCCGGGAACATCTCGTTGATCGCCCGGCTCTCGTCGAAGAAGTTCAGGACGGTCTGTTCGTCGGTGGGCAGCAGGTAGGGAATGAAGAAGATCTGGGCTTCGGGAATCAAGGCGCCGGTGAAGCCGGGTGACTGGTTGACGAACTGGAGGATGCCGTTCTGCGTCTGCTCCATGATGTCGTCAGACTCGCCCAGCTCGCCGAAGCGGTAGACTTGAACGGTGTGATCGGAGTTCTCTTCGATGTAGTTTTTGAACTCCTGGGCGAAGACGTCCTGGACGTCGTCCTCGTACTCCTCGTGGGCGTAGCGCCAGTTGTCCGCCTGAGCGGTGGCACTCAGGCCGACCAGCAGCGCGCCGACGCTTGCGGTAGTCAGAAGTCTGGAAGCGACCGAACGGGTCGACAGAGATCGTGTCAACTGAGTCTTGCTTGCCTTCATGCAGTGTTCCCCTTGAAGTGGTAAGCGCGTCATGAAAGTGCGCGATCATCTAGTTTTGTATAACGCCTGGCACTCGATCGAAGCCTTACCGGCTAGATTTGCAAAGCTAGGTTTGAAAACGGGCACGGCCAGCTCGAAAGCCACGCGTTATTCAAAAAATAGCGTCTTTCGAGGCTAGCGCGCCGAATCGGTAGGGTCAAGGCGGCTTCCCAGAACGTCCAAGGCACGCTCCAGGCGCTCGCGACGGCCCGCATCGACAGAAGAAAGCTCCTCGATCAGCGTCGAAAATACCTGATCCTGCAGCCATAAAGCCGCCTTTGGTCGTGTATCGGGCGTTCTCTTCAAGCAGCGCACTGTGCTGCTCGAGGTCTCGACGAAGGCCTGCCAGGCAGCGAGATTTTCTTTTTCGGCGGCGAGTTCGGCGCGCTTGATCGTCTCCCTGAGTGCGGCGATCGAGGGGCTGGAGGCCGCCCGCTGCTTCAATTCACGGCGCAGCGTGCGAAGCGGTAGCGTCACCTCGCGCTGCCACGCCTCACGCTCCAGGCGCTCGCGTTCCAGGGCCTCGCGGCAGGCCTCGAGCCCATGGTGATAGAGCCAGGCGTGAAACAGCAGCTCGCAGACATCGGCCCCCCCCTCGTCCTGCAGCGTCAGGCAGGCGCTGGCGACCTGCTCGTCGGCGTAGAACGCGCAGGCGAAATCCCAGAGCGGTGCCTGCTGCAAGCGCTGCGATCGGTTAGAATCCATCGTCACCTTCGCCTCATTTCGGAGAAAGCATGATCGCACTGCGCCAAGTCGCCCTGCAACGGGGCACGCAAACGCTGCTGAACGGCGCCGACCTCACGCTGCACAATGGCGTCAAGGCCGGCATCATCGGCGCCAACGGCGCCGGCAAGTCGAGCCTTTTCAAGCTCCTGCTGGGCGAGCTCGGCCCGGACCAGGGCGATATCGAAATGAGCGGCGGCCAGCGCGTGGCCCACATGGCCCAGGAAGTGGAGGCACTGGATCGGCCGATCATCGAGTACGTGCTCGATGGCGATAGCGCCCTGCGCCAGGCCCAGGCGGAGCTGGCCGCCGCCCGGCAGGGTGGCGACGCTCACCGCGAGGCGGAGCTGCACGGCTTGATCGAGACCCTGGACGGCTACAGTGCCGAGTCTCGCGCCGCGCAGCTGCTGGTCGGGCTCGGCTTCGTGCAGGCCAACCTGTCGCAGCCGCTATCGAGCTTCTCCGGCGGCTGGCGCATGCGCGTGAACCTGGCGCGCACGCTGTTCATGCCGTCCGATCTGCTGCTGCTCGACGAGCCCACCAACCACCTGGATCTCGACGCGCTGCTGTGGCTCGAGAACTGGCTGACCCGCTACCCGGGCACGCTGCTGCTGATCTCCCACGACCGCGACTTCCTGGACGCGGTGTGCGACCACATCGTCCACATGCACCACCAGACGCTGGAGCTCTATCGCGGCAACTACTCGCGCTTCGAGCGTACCCGCGCCGAAAAGCTCGCCTTGCAGCAGGCCCAGGCCGCCAAGCAGCAGGCGCGGCGCGAGGAGATCGAGCGCTTCGTCGCCCGCTTCAAGGCCAAGGCGACCAAGGCGCGCCAGGCCCAGAGCCGGGTGAAGATGCTCGAGCGCATGGAGGAGATCGCCGTGGCCCACGTCGATTCGCCCTTCCACTTCAGCCTGCCCGCCGCCGACAAGACCTCGCACCCGCTGCTGGTGCTCGACGAGGCCAGGCTTGGCTACCGGGGCGAGGCCGGTGAAACCGTCCAGCTCGACCGGGTCGACATCACGCTGCTGCCGGGCAGTCGCATCGGCTTGCTGGGCCCCAACGGCGCGGGCAAGTCGACCTTGATCAAGTCGCTGACCGGCGAGCTCGCCCTGCTGGCCGGCAAGCGCGTGCCCGGCGAGCACCTGGCGATCGGCTACTTCGCCCAGCACCAGCTCGAAGGGCTCGACGTCACGGCCACGCCTTTCGTGCACGTGCAGCGCCTCTCCCCCACCGCCAGCGACCAGGAGATCCGCAACTTCCTCGGCGGCTTCGGCTTCAAGGGCGACGACGCCTTCGCCACGGTCGAGAACTTCTCCGGCGGCGAGAAGGCGCGGCTGGCGCTGTCCCTGGTGGCCTGGCAAAAGCCCAACCTCCTGCTGCTCGACGAGCCGACCAACCACCTGGATCTGGAAATGCGCGAGGCGCTGACCCAGGCGCTGTCGGCCTTCGAGGGCACGGTGATCCTGGTCTCCCACGACCGCCATCTGTTGCGCGCCACGGTGGACGAGTTCTGGCGCGTGGCGGATCACCGGGTCGAGCCCTTCGACGGCGACCTGGACGACTACCGCGCCTGGCTCAAGACCCGCCTGGAGGAGAGCCGGCGCGAGGAGCGCAGCGAGAAGAGCATGGGCCAGTCACCGAGCGTGGACCGCAAGGCCATGCGCCAGGCCGCCGCTCAGCTTCGCGAGAAATTGCGCCCGCAGAAGAAGGCCCGCGATCAGGCCGAGAAGGCGATGGAGACCGCCCAGGCGGCGCTTTCAAAGGTGGAGGAGCGCCTGGCCGATGCCGCGCTCTATACCGACCCGGCGCGCAAGGCCGAGCTGACCGAGGCGCTCGCCGAGCAGGCACGCGAGAAGGAGCGCGTGGAGAGCGCCGAGCAGCAGTGGCTCGCCGCCGAAGAGGCGCTCGAGGCGATGGAAGCGGAGATTCTCGAAAGCGAGCGCTAGCGCAGGCGGCTCAGCGGCTTTCGAGCAGAAAGGTCACCGGGCCGTCGTTGGTGAGCGACACCTGCATGTCGGCGCCGAAGCGCCCGGTCTCGACCTTCGGCCACGCCGCTTTCGCCTGGCCGACCAGGTAGTCGAACAGCCGCTCGCCCTCGTCCGGGGCGGCGGCGCTGGAGAAGCCCGGGCGCAGCCCCTTGCGGGTCTCGGCGGCCAGGGTGAACTGCGACACCAGCAGAAGCCCCCCTTCGGCCTTTCGCAGGTCGTCGTTCATCTTGCACTCGGCGTCGCCGAACACGCGATAGTGCAACAGCTTGTGCAGAAGCTTGTCCGCATCCGCTTCGCCATCGCCGCGCTCCACGCCGATCAGCGCCAGAAGCCCGTGATCGATGGCACCGATGCACTCGCCGGCGACCCGCACCTCGGCATGACTGACGCGCTGTATCAGGGCCTTCATGGCGCTACCACCAGCGGTGAAAGTGATGGACCGGCCCGCGACCGCGCCCGACCTGCAGGCGCTCGCTTGCGGCCAGCGCCTCGTGCAGCCAGGCCTTGGCCGCGCGGATCGCCTCGACCGGAGCGTGCTCGTCGGCGTCCACCGCAAGCTTCGCAAGGCAGGCGGCGATCGCCGAGGAGAGCGCGCAACCGGTGCCGTGCAGGTTATCGGTCGCGATGCGCGAGGCGGGAAGCCAGGCGTGCTCGGTGGGCGTGGCCAGCAGGTCCGGGCAGCTCTCGCCGGTCAGGTGGCCGCCCTTGAGCACCGCGTAGGGCGCGCCGAGGGCGGTCAGCCCCGGCAGCATCGCCTCCATCTCGTCCGGCGTTCGCGGCGCGGTGGTGTCGAGCAGTACCGCCGCCTCGGGCAGGTTCGGGGTGATCACGTGGGCCAGCGGCACCAGCACGTCGCGCACCGCGCGAATGCCTTCGTCATCGACCAGGATGTCGCCGCTCTTGGCGACCATCACCGGGTCGAGCACGATCCAGCGCGGGCGATGCCGGCCCAGCACCCGGGCGATCACCTCGGCCACCTCGCGGCTGGCCACCATGCCGATCTTCACCGCGTCGATCTCGACGTCCTCGAGCAGGTTCTCGAGCTGCACGCCGATCATCTCGGCGGAAACCGGCTCCACCCGGGCAACGCCCCGGGTATTCTGGGCAATCACCGCGGTGATCACGTTGGTGGCGTAGACGCCGAGCGCCGAGAACGTCTTGATGTCACCCTGCAGCCCCGCCCCGCCGGAGGGGTCGGAGCCGGCGATGGTCAGTACCTTCGCGATCGTATCCATGTTCGCCTCCTACATGACCGAGGGGAGCCAGGTGGCGATCCCCGGGAACAGCGCCAGCGCCAGCAGCATGCCGAGCTGGATGAGAATGAAGGGAATCACGCCCTTGTAGATGGCCGAGGTGGTAACGCTCGGCGGGGTGACGCCGCGCAGGTAGAACAGCGCAAAGCCGAACGGCGGCGTCAGAAACGAGGTCTGCAGGTTCACCGCGATCATGATGCCGAGCCAGATCGGGTCGAGCCCCATGGCCAGCAGCACCGGCCCGACGATCGGCACCACCACGAAGGTGATCTCGATGAAATCGAGGATGAAGCCGAGCAGGAAGATCACCAGCATGACGATGATCGTCGCGCCGATGACCCCGCCCGGCATCGAATCGAACAGGTGGGTCACCAGCTCCTCGCCGCCGTAGGCGCGAAACACCAGCGAAAAGAGCGCCGCGCCGATCAGGATCAGAAACACCATGCTGGTGACCTGGGCGGTGGAGTAAAGCGTCTCCTTGAGCATGGTGAAGCTCAGCCGCCGGTTCGCCGCCGCCAGGCAGAGCGCACCGAAGGCGCCCACGGCGGACGCCTCGGTGGGCGTGGCGAAGCCGCCGAGAATCGAGCCCAGCACGGCAACGATCAGAAGCACCGGCGGTACCAGCCCCTTGAGCATCAGCGGCCAGATCGAGCCTTCGTGGCCCAGTTCCGCCTTGAGCGCTTCGCGATCCACCGCCGGCGCCAGGGACGGCTTGAGCCACGCAAGCACCAGCAGGTAGACGATATAAGCGACGACCAGCATGAGGCCTGGCACCAGCGCACCGATGAACAGGTCACCGATGGAGAGCGTCTTGGGGCTCCACACGCCCATGGAGAGCTGGGCCTGCTGGTAGGCGTTGGAGAGCACGTCGCCCAGCAGCACCAGCGCGATCGACGGCGGGATGATCTGACCCAGCGTTCCCGTGGCACAGATGGTGCCGGTGGCGAGCGCCGGTGAATAGCCGCGCTTGAGCATGGTCGGCAGCGACAGAAGCCCCATGGTGACGACGGTCGCTCCGACGATACCGGTGGACGCCGCCAGCAGCATGCCGACGATGACCACCGAAAGCCCCAGCCCGCCACGCAAGGACCCGAAGGCCATCGCCATGGCGTCCAGGAGCGTCTCCGCCACCCGGGACTTCTCCAGCAGCACGCCCATCAGGACGAACAGCGGCACCGCCAGCAGGGTCTCGTTGGTCATGATGCCGTAGAGGCGATTGGGCATCGCGCCCATCATGCGTGCCTCGAACGGCACCGCCACGCCCAGGTGCTGCAGGAGCAGGCCGAGCCCGGCGAAGGCCAGCGCCGTACCGGCCAGCGACAGCGCCACCGGGTAGCCCAGCATCAGCACCCCGCACACGGCGGCGAAGAGCACCAGCGGCATGAAATCGAGTAACACGGCCACTAGACGATCTCCTCGTGCTCATGGGTGGGGTTGGGCAGCGCCCCGCGAATGATCAGCGCCTGGCGAACGAGTTGGGCCACCGCCTGCAGCAGCAAGAGCGCCACCATCACCAGAATCAGGGTCTTGAGCAGGTACACCGCCGGAATGCCGCCGTTGGGCGAGCGCTCCATGATCGTCCAGCTGGTCAATACGTAGTGGTAGCTGCCGATGGCGATGAACAGCGCCACGGGAACGAGCAGAAACAGCGTCCCCAGCAGGTCGATCCAGGCACGCGCCCGGCTCGACAGCTTGCGGTAGAAGATGTCGACCCGCACGTGACCGTCCTGCTTGAGCGTCCAGGCGGCGCCGAGCATGAACACCGTCGCGTGCATGTACATCACCGACTCCTGCATGACGATGCTGTTGACGCCCAGGAAATAGCGCAGTACCACGATGGCGAACTGCACCAGCATCATGACGACCACGAGCCACGCGATCGCTCGCCCGACGCCTTCGGTCAGGCCGTCGAGCCAGCGCAACAGGCGGGGCTCGTGAGAATTTGCACGCATTGGGGTGTCCTGCGTTGGTGAAACGGCTCCGAATCATCGCTGATTCTAAGGCTCGCGTCATCCCCCGCAGGCACGGGGCAGCGCACGAAACGCGTTTTTCAGCCTCCGGCCACGGTTTCTTCCGGGGTCAGTCGGCGGCGTCGGCGCGCAGCGCGTCCAGACAGGCGCCGGGCAGCGGCAGCTCCACCGCCACCGGCAGGTGGTCCGAGAACAGATGATCGAGCACGCTCACCTCGGCGGCCTCCAGCGTCTGGGACAGCAGGATGTGATCCAGTGCCCGGCGCGGCTGCCAGGAAGGGTAGCTCAGAAGCGGCTTGACCGGATGCAGCGGAAGCGCAGCGCTGAAGCGCTCGTGGGCGTGGAGCTGATCCGGAGTGCAGTTGAGATCGCCCATCACCACCACGTGACGCAGCGGGGCGATGATCTCGCTCAGGTAGTCGAGCTGGCGCACCCGCCCGCGATGGCTCAGCGCCAGATGGGCGACGAAGATGTGCAGCGCGTCCGGGCCGCTGCCGTAGCGCACGTGGATCGCCCCGCGTCCGGGAAGCGCGCCGGGCAGACGATGCTCTTCGATCTGGCTGGGCGTGAGACGGGAGAGCAGGCCGTTGCTGTGCTGGGCGATGCGCCCCAGGTTGCGGTTGAGCTGCTGGAAATAGTGGGGAAACCCGGCCTGGGCGGCCAGGTACTCCACCTGGTTGATGCGGCTCGAGCGAAAGCTTCCGCCGTCGACCTCCTGCAGCCCCACCACGTCGAACTGGCCCAGCACCTGGCCCATCACGTCGAGCCGCTTGACCCGCCGCGGGTGCGGCAGGAAATGCTGCCAGCTGCGCGTCAGGTAGTGGTGGTACGCCGAGGTCTGGATGCCCACCTGCAGGTTGAAGGTCATCAGCCTGAGCGTGCCGCTTTCGAGCAGCGGCCGCTCGTCGCGCGAGGTCTTGCCGTCCATGGGGTCCTGCACGGTTACTCGTCGCGCTCGCTGCGCACCTGTTCGATGAGCGCCTCGGCGATCACCGGCATGTTCTCGAGGCCGCCGGCGGTGCTCGGCGTGATCACGTAGCGACCGTCGACCACCAGCGCCGGCACGCCCATCAGGCGCATGGCGCGCATGCGGCTGTTGGCCTTGTTGGTCTCGCTGCGGACCGGGAAGGAGTTGAGCGCCTTCTTGGCGTCGTCTTCGCTCACGCCGTAGTTGGCGAAGAACGCGGCGATGTCGTCCTCGTCGGTCAGGCGCTGGCCATCCTGGTGAATCGCGTCGAAGAAGTCCTTGTGCAACTCCTCCTCGATGCCCAGCGACTGGGCGGCGTAGAAGGCCGTGGCGTGGGTGTTCCAGTTGGCGCCCATGGTGGCGGGCATCTTGACGATCTCGACGTCGTCGTCGAGAGTCTCGTACCACTCGTCGACGGTGTCCTGCAGCGCGTAGCAGTGCGGGCAGCCGAACCAGAAGACCTCGGTGACCTCGATATGATCGTCGTCGGCGACGGTGGCCACGGGCGTGTCGAGCAGGGTGTAGTCTTGGCCTTCGACGACGGTCTGCGCACTGGCGGCGGCAGAAAGGGTGAGACCGGCCAGCGCAGCCACGAATACTTTGAGCATGTCAGAAATTCTCCAAGAATGAGCGAAGCCTATGACCATGAAAGGGATTCGCCGGTTCCCGCCCCCACTAAAGGCCCGGGGCGAGCATCGATTTCACGCATCGGCTCTTCGCACTATACGGCGCGACCGGCCAATATCAATGGTTGCGTGCGCGGCACGGCGCTTTCGCCGCGCACGGTGTTACACTAGCGCCTTTCAGCAAGCTGGCCCAGGCCGCCAATATATCGAATCCTTAAAGCTGCCCGAACGGCCCGCCGCCAGCGGTGGATGCGTTGCGCCGGCCGCCTTGCTGGCATGCTTCACGCGCTCAGGATCCTTGCCATGTCGACAGACCGCCAACACCCGCGTCTCAACTACGCCACCGCCCAGTTCATGGTCAGCGCGCCCACGCTTGCGCTGTGCCCGGACGACACGGGGGCGGAAGTCGCCTTCGCCGGGCGCTCCAACGCGGGCAAGTCCAGCGCGATCAACGCGCTGACCCAGCAAAAGGCGCTGGCGCGCACCTCGCGCACGCCCGGACGCACCCAGCTGATCAACTTCTTCAGCCTGATGAACAACCCCGCCACGCGCATGGTCGACCTGCCCGGCTACGGCTACGCCAAGGTGCCGGAGTCGGTCAAGCTCGAGTGGCAGCGCCATCTCTCCGAATACCTGCTGCACCGTTTCAGCCTGAAGGGCGTGGTGCTTCTGATGGACGTGCGCCATCCGCTCACCGAGTTCGACCTGACCATGCTCGACGTCGCCGACCAGCGCGGCCTGCCGGTGCACATCCTGCTCACCAAGGCGGACAAGCTGAAGAAGGGGCCGGCGAGCGCGGCGCTGCAGAAGGTGCGCTCGCAGCTCGTCGAATGGGAGGACCTGGTTTCGGTACAGCTCTTCTCGTCGCTCAAGCGCGACGGCGTCGCCCCCCTGTCCCAGACGCTCGATCGCTGGCTCGACGCGCCGGAACCCGACTAGGCGCCGTCGCCCCCGCGCTCCAGGCGCGCGATCACCTCCGGCAGCTGGCGGACGTGGTCGATCCGGTAGACCCGTGGCGGCAGCGCGCGATCCTCCACGCCGGAGATCCACACCGCGTGCATGCCGAGCCGGCTTGCCGGCAGCACGTCCTCCTCCCAGGAGTCGCCCACGTGCATGGCACACTCCGGCGCCACGTCGAGGCGCTCGAGCACGTTCAAGAAAGCGTTCGGGTCGGGCTTCGGGGTGAACAGCTCGCCGGCGGCCACGGCGACGGGGAAGTACGCCGCCAGGGGCTGGCGCTTGAGGTGGATGTTGCCGTTGGTGATGGCGGCCAGCCGATAGCGCCGGCCGAGCGTTTCCAGCAGATCAAAAGCTTCCGGGTGCGGGGTGACCTGCACGCGCAGACGGTGGAACTCGTTCATCGCCGCCGCCGCCCAGAGAATCGCCGTACTGCGATCGAGCCCCGCCGCCTCGAGCTGCCCCTCCAGAGCGCGCAGGCGCAGCCAGGTGAAATCACCGCGCCGCTCGGGCGTGGCCCGGGCGAGCGCTTGGCGGCGTTCGAGATAGTCCGCAAGCCCCTCTTCCATCGACAGCGAAAGCGTCGCCTCGCCGCGCGCCCGGTGCCAGGCGGCGAGTTCTTCCAGAAGCCAGCCGTAGTGGCCCTGTTCGGTGGCGAGCATCACGCCGTGGTTGTCCCACAGGGTGTCGTCGAGATCGAAGGTGATGGCGTGAAGCTCGCTCATGAGTCGCTCCTTGGACGGCGCCGGGCGCGCGGGTGGGCGGCGTCGTAGCTCTGGGCCAGGTGCTGCCAGTCGAGCCGGGTGTAGACCTGGGTGGTGGAAAGGTTGGCGTGACCGAGAAGCTCCTGCACCGCGCGCAGATCCTGGCTCGACTCGAGCAGGTGGCTGGCGAAGGAGTGGCGCAGCCGGTGCGGGTGCAGGTGCTCCGGCAGGCCGCGCTCGACGCTGAGCTGGGCGAGGCGCTTCTGGATGGCGCGATGGCCGAGCCGCGCCCCGCGGCGGCCGAGAAACAGCGCCCGCTCGTCGGCGGGTGCAACGTCACGGCGCCGGGCGAGCCACTCGTCCAGCGCCTGGCGGGCGCGTCGACCCAGCGGCACCTGGCGGGGCTTGCCGCCCTTGCCGAGCACGCGCACGAAGCGCGCGTGCAGGTGGTCGACGTCGAGCGCGGCAAGCTCTGCCAGGCGCAGGCCGCTGGAGTAGAACAGCTCCAGCATCGCCTGGTCGCGCACGGCCTGGGTCGAGTCGTCGTGGGGCGTGTCCAGAAAGCGCGCCAGCTGGTCGACGTCCAGCGGCCGGGGCAGGTGGGCGGGTTTCTTGGGCGTGCGCAGAAGCTTCACCGGATTGTCCGCCAGCTCCCCTTCGCCGACCAGGTGATCGGCGAAGCCGGACAGCGCCGCGCGGCGGCGCGCCAGGCTGCGCGGCGCAAGCCCCCGGCTGCGCTCGCGCCCGAGAAAGGCGCGCGCCCGGGACGTGTCGAGCGCGTCGAACCCGGGCAGTTGCGCGTCGTCGGCGAAGGCCGCGAAGGCATTCA
>NZ_JAMZBD010000034.1:0-12535 GCF_024158685.1 Halomonas sp. 707D4
GCTCAAGACCCTCTACCGCTGGGTTCGCCCGCGCCTGCTCCTGCCGGTGCACGGCGAGATGATTCATCAGCAGGCCCATCAGGCGCTCGCCGAGGAGCTCGGCATACAAGCGCCTTTGGCGCCGGTCAACGGCGACCTGCTGACGCTCGACCAGGAAGGCCTGCGGCTGGAGGCGCGCTACCCCCAGCATCCTCACGTGGTGGATCAGAACAGCGTGGTGGCCCACCCAGGGCTGGGTACGCGCGAAAGCGATGCGCCGCGCCGGGGAACGCTCTTTCTGGCGCTGCCGGTGTACGCCACCGACACCGGTTGGCAGCGTATCGGCCGGCTGATGCTGGACTCAAGCCACTCGAGCCCGATCGACGAGGAGAGCTTCAGCGACTGGCTCGACGAGCGCCTCGAAGAGATCGAGGCGGACACTCTCGCGGAGCTTCGAGAAGCCCTCACCCCGCGCATGCTGAGCTGGCTCGACGACCACTGCCGCCATCTACCGGACGTTCACCTGCAGATCATGGCGACGGAGTCGCCCTTCAACGCCTAGATGACTCGCCTTACCAGCGCGCGGCGTCGCGGGCGTCGCTTTCGCGCTCCTTGACCCAGTAGTCGCCCCCGGTCGAATGCTCTTTCTTCCAGAAAGGCGCGCGGGTCTTGAGAATATCCATGATGAAGTCGCAGCCCTCGAAAGCGTCGCGCCGGTGGGCGCTGGCCGCCAGCACCCGCACGATCGGATCTCCCGGCGCAAGACGCCCCACCCGATGAATGATCACCACGCCGGTCAGCGCCCAGCGGGCGCAGGCCTGCGCGGCGATATCGCCAAGGGCGCGCTCGGTCATGCCCGGGTAGTGCTCCAGCGTCAGCGCCGTGACCTCCGGCGTCTCGTTGAAGTCACGCACCAGCCCCGTGAAGCCGACCACCGCGCCGATGTCGCAACGGCCCTCGAGCAGGGCGGCGTACCCCTCATCGAGGTCAAAGGCGGCTTCCTGAACCGTGACGATGATACGCGGATCGCTCATTCAGCCTCCCGTGACCGGCGGAAAGAACGCGACTTCGTCCTCGTCGGTGATTAGTGCCGCATCGTTGGCCATCACCTGATTGATGGCGCACAGCGTACGCGGCTCCTCGAGCACCGCGAAGCTTGCGTCCTGCGCGATCAGCGCCGCCTTGAGGCCGGCCACGTCGCGACTTTGCAGCCGGTCGAGCGACAGCGACAGCTCGCTGGTGCCGACCCTCTCGCGAAGCTCGGCGAGAAACTTCACCTTGACGCAGGGCGAGAGCTCGCAGCGCTCGCCCAGGCTCACCTCGCCAGGCGTTCCATCACCGGTGACCAGCGGTGTCCGGCTGCGCTGGTAATCACCGCGCACGCCGCCCTGCTTGCGCTCGAGCTGGATGGCCTCGATAACCATCTCCTTGTCCACCGCCTTGCACATGTCGTAGAGCGTCAGACACGCCACGGAAACGGCGGTGAGTGCTTCCATCTCGACGCCGGTACGCTCGGTCAGCCGACAAAGCGCCTCGACCTTGACGACGCCGGCGTCGCGGTCGAGGGTGAAGTCGACGCTCACCTTGCTCAGCGACAGCGCATGGCACAACGGAATCAGCTCGGCGGTGCGCTTGGCGGCCTGGATGCCGGCGATGCGCGCCGTGGCGAGCACGTCGCCCTTGGGCAGCTCGCCGGCGCCGAGGAGCTCGAGGGTGGCCGGCGCCATGCGCACGCGGCCCGAGGCCACCGCTTCCCGGCGGGAAGGCTCCTTGTCGCCGATGTCCACCATGTTGGCTTCGCCATGCGTATTGAGGTGCGTCAGCTGCATATCGTTACCTTTCCTGGTCGGGGAACGCGGCGCACCACTGGAGTATCCAGCGCGCGATGGCGTCGATGTTATCAAGGTCGAGCCGCACAATCGAAGCCTCGAGCGACTCCGGTGCCGCGCCCTTGAGCGCCACCGCCTGGACGTTCTCGCAGGCCAGGATACCGGGGTCGCCGATGTCGTCGCGGTACAGCACGAGCTTCGGAATCGGCCACTGCTTGAAGCCCTCGACGATCACCAGATCCGGTGCGTGTGGCTCCATCAGCGACAACAGATGGACAAGATCCGGCTCGTCCTGGTTCGGCGTTTCCTCCATCAGGGCGTAACGTCTGGCAGAGGCGACCAGCGTCGGTGCCGCCCCGGCCTCGCGCAGCCGGTAGCTATCCTTGCCCAGCTTGTCGATATCGAAATCGTGATGGGCATGCTTGATCACCCCGACATCGAGTCCCGCCTGGCGCAGGCGCGGCAGCAGCTTAACGAGCAGCGTGGTCTTGCCCGTCGAGCTCCAGGCGGCCACGCCCAGCACGGGAAACGTCGTGGCGATCGGCCTCATGGCAACGCGCGTCCGCGTATCAGGCAAGCTCTTTCTCCGCAGGCAGAATCCAGTTCAAGGCGATGCCCACCAGGGCGGCAAGGCTCACGCCCTGCAGCGTGAACTGACCTTCGCCGAACTGCATGCCACCGATGCCGAACACCAGGATCAGCGACACCACCACCAGGTTGCGCGGTGCGGTCAGCGACTGGCCGGCGCGCACCAGCGTGTTCATGCCGACCACGGCGATCGAGCCGAACAGCAGCGTCATGATGCCGCCCATCACCGGCCCGGGAATGGTCTGGAGCAGCGCGCCGAGCTTGCTGATGAACGCCAGCACGATGGCAAGCACGGCAGCCACGATCATGAACTTGGGGTTGAACGCCCGGGTCAGCGTGACCGCCCCGGTCACCTCGGAGTAGGTGGTGTTGGGCGGGCCGCCGAACAGCGCCGCTGCGCTGGTGGCCAGGCCATCACCCAGCAGCGTGCGGTGCAGGCCGGGCTTCTCCAGGTAGTTCTTGCGGGTCACCGAGCCGATGGCGACCATGTCGCCGATGTGCTCCACCGCCGGGGCGATGGCCACGGGAAGCATGAACAGGATCGCCGCCCAGTGGAAGGTGGGCGCAGTGAAGGCGGGCACGGAGACCCAGGCGGCGTCGCGCACCGCAGTGAAATCGACCACGCCCATGATCAGCGACAGCGCATAGCCGGTCACCACGCCACCGATGATCGGCACCAGGCGCAGAAGCCCGCGCCCGAACACGGCGAGCATCAGCGTCACCAGAAGACTCGCCATCGAAAGGAAGATCGCCTGACCGTAGCTGATGCCCTCGCTGGTCTCGCCCACCGCCATGCTGACCGCGACCGGCGCCAGCGCCAGGCCGATGACCATGATCACCGGCCCGACCACCACTGGTGGCAGCAGCCGGTGGAGCCAGCCGGTTCCCTTCAGGCGCACGGCCTGTGAGATAACGGTATAAACAAGACCGGACGCCATCAGTCCGCCAAGCGTTGCGGGTATGCCGAAGCTTGCGATGGAGCCCTGGATCGGCGCGATGAACGCGAAGGAGGAGGCCAGAAACACCGGCACGCTCTGCCTTGTGACCGAGTGGAAGATCAGCGTGCCGATACCGGCGGTGAACAGCGCCACGCTCGGATCGAGCCCGGTGAGCAGCGGCACCAGTACCAGCGCGCCGAAGGCGACGAACAGCATCTGCGCCCCGGTCAGAAGCGTCTTTGGCCAGGAGTCTTGCGGTGTTTCGGTAGTCATTCAACGTCCCTTGCGTTGTCATGGCCGCGGCTTTCGCTGCGGCTTTTCGAATGGCCGCCAACGGCTGGCCAAAAAAATGCCCCCGGCGCGAGGCGCAAGGGGCATTTCGAGGCGGTCCGCTCAGCGCGTACCGAAGATCTTGTCACCCGCATCGCCCAGGCCCGGCACGATGTAGCCGTTCTCGTCGAGGCGTTCGTCGACGGAGGCGGTGTAGATCTCGACGTCCGGGTGCGCCTTTCGAACCCGTTCGATGCCTTCGGGAGCGGCGACCAGCACGATCACCTTCATGCTCTCGCAGCCGCGCTCGCGCAGCATGTCGAGGGTGGCGATCATCGAGCCGCCGGTGGCGAGCATCGGATCGATGACGATCGCCATGCGCTCCTCGATGTCGTTGGCGAACTTGGCGAAGTACGGCACCGGCTCGAGGGTTTCCTCGTCACGGTAAAGACCCACAACGCTGACGCGGGCGCTGGGAATCAGGTCGGTCACGCCTTCGAGCATGCCGAGACCCGCACGCAGGATCGGCACCACCGTGACCTTCTTGCCCTTCAGGCGACGGGTATTGATCGGCGAGCCGTTCCAGCCTTCGATCTCGTGATCCTCGAGCTCCAGATCCTTGGTGGCTTCGTAGGTCAGAAGCTTGGCGACTTCACCGGCCAGCTCGCGAAAGCTCTTGGTGCTCAGACCCCCTTCCCGCATGAGTCCCAACTTGTGCTGGACAAGCGGATGATTGATGGCATAAACACTCATGAAACGACCTCACTGCAGGGGTGGATGCGCCTGGCATGCGCAAAATTGCGCGCCATTCTACCCGTAACCGGGGCGAAGGTTAAGGGGTGGCGGGCAATTGCCATTCGATCGGCGAGCGCCCGTGCTCTTCGAGAAACCGGTTGGCCTGGGAAAAATGGCGGTTGCCCAGAAACCCGCGATGCGCGGAGAGCGGCGACGGGTGCGGCGATTCGAGAATCAAGTGGCGCGATTGGTCGATCAAGGCCTTCTTCTGCCGGGCGTGGCTGCCCCAGAGCAGAAAGACGCAGGGCTCTGCGTGTTCGCTGACCGTCTTGATCGCGGCGTCGGTGAAGTGCTCCCACCCCTTGCCGCGATGCGAAGCGGCGTTGCCCTGCTCCACCGTCAGCGCCGTGTTCAGCAGCAGCACGCCCTGCTTCGCCCAGGGCTCGAGAAAACCGTGGTTGACCGGCGCGACGCCCAGGTCACTCTCGAGCTCCTTGTAGATGTTGACCAGCGACGGCGGCACCCGCACCTCGGGCAGTACCGAAAAGCACAGCCCGTGGGCCTGGTGCGGCCCGTGGTACGGGTCCTGACCGAGAATGACGACCTTGACCCTCTCCAAGGGCGTGAGCTCGAAGGCGCGAAACCAGTTCGAGGAGTGCGGGTAGATCACTTTCTTCGCCGCTTTCTCCTGCGTCAGAAACGCCTTCAGCGCGGCCATGTAGTCGGCCTGGAACTCCTGGCCGAGCCATTGGCTCCAGTCCTTGGGTAGCGGGTCGGTCATGTCATCTCTTCAGTTGGTCGGCGAGCGGCTCGACGTAGGCCACTCCCATGTCCCAGGGGAATTGGATCCAGCAGTTCTGACCCACTTCGGTCAGGTACTGGTCCACCAGCGGGCGGCCATCGGGCTTGGCGTAGATGGTCACGAAATGCGCCTTGGGCAGCATCTCGCGCACCGCCTTGGCGGTCTTGCCGGTATCGACCAGGTCGTCCACCAGCAGCCACCCTTCTCCATCATGGTCCACGCCCTTCAGCACGTCCAGCCCGCTCTGCTCCATGTGGTCGTAGCTCTTGATGCACACGGTGTCGATCAGGCGGATGTTGAGTTCACGGGCGATGAGCGCCGCCGGAATCAGCCCGCCGCGGGTGATCGCGACGATGCCCTTGAAGTCACGCTCGATCAACTGGTGGCAAAGCGCGCGGACGTCGCGATGAAGCTGGTCCCAGGAAACCGTGAAATGCTGGTGGTAGCGTTCGCTGCTCATCGTGGGTCACTCGTCTTCGTTGAAGGAACATACCGCGAACACGCCAAAGCCCGCGTCGCGAATTTTCTGGGAACCGCCCAGTTCGGGCAGATCGATGATCGTGGCGGTCTCCACCACCTGGCCACCGCAGCGCTGGATCAGGTTGGCGGCAGCCAGCATGGTGCCGCCGGTGGCGATCAGGTCGTCCATCAAGAGGATGCGGTCGCCGTTCTCGAAGGCGTCGGCGTGAAGCTCGACCTCGGAATGGCCGTACTCGAGGGTGTAGGTCTCGCTGATCGTCTTGAAGGGCAGCTTGCCCTTCTTGCGCACCGGCACGAAGCTGCAGCCGAGCTCATAGGCCAGCGGCGCACCGATGATGAAGCCTCGCGCGTCGATCGCCGCGATGGCATCTAGGTTCATTTCCTGGTAGCGGTGCACGAAGCTGTCGATCAGCTTGCGAAAGGCGGCGCTGTTCTGGAGCAAGGGAGTGATGTCACGAAAGTTCACGCCCTGTTCAGGCCAGTCTGGAACCGTGCGAATAACGGACTTGATATAGTCGCCGTAGATGCTCATCGCGTCTCTCGTTGGTTGATATAAACGGGGCCTACCCGAAGAAGAAGAATTTCACCGCGAACAGAAGCCCCAGCACGACCACCGCCGGGTTGAGGTCCTTGAAGCGGCCGGAAAGTACCTTGATCGCCACGAAGCTGATGAAGCCCAGGGCGATGCCATCGGCGATCGAGAAGGTCAGCGGCATGGCGAGTGCGGCGATCAGCACGGGAGCGGCGTCGGTGGCATCGTCCCAGTTGGCGTGGGCCAGGCTTCCGGCCATCAGCGTCGCCACGTACAGCAGTGCCCCGGCGGTGGCGTAGGCCGGAATGGAGCCGGCCAGCGGCGCGAAGAACAGGCTGATCAGAAACAGTACCCCCACCACCACGGCGGTGAGACCGGTGCGCCCGCCGGAGGCGATGCCCGCAGTGGACTCGATGTAGCTCGTGGTGGTCGAGGTGCCCAGCGCCGCACCGGCCATGGACGCGGTGCTGTCCGCCATCATGGCGCGTCCGATGCGCGGAAGCTTGCCGTCCTTGTCCAGGAGCTTGCCGCGATGGGCGACCCCGACCAGCGTGCCGGAGGTATCGAACAGGTCCACGAACAGAAAAGCGAAGATCACGCTGAGCATGGCGACGTCGAGCGCGCCGGCCAGATCCATCGCCATGAAGGTGGGCGCGATCGAAGGCGGCATGGACATCAGCCCGCCGTAGGCGTTGTGCCCCAAGAGCATGGCCACCACGGTCACGCCGAGAATGCCGATCATCACGGCGCCGGTGACGTTCAGGTAGGCCAGTGCCGTGATCACGAAGAAACCGACCAGCGCGTAGATGGGTGCGGGCTGGGTAAGATCACCAAGCGACACGTAGGTGGCCGGGTTGGCGACGATGATGCCAGCGTTCTTCAAGGCGATCATCGCCAGAAAGAGACCGATACCGGCGGCGATCCCCAGGCGCAGCGACAGTGGAATGGAGTTGATGATCCACTCGCGGATCCTGAAGATGCTCAGCAGGAAGAACGTCAGGCCCGAGAAGAACACCGCCCCCAGCGCGGCCTCCCAGGTGTAGCCCATGCCGAGCACCACGCCGTAGGTAAAGAAGGCATTGAGGCCCATGCCCGGCGCCTGGGCGATCGGGTAGTTGGCCCAGATGCCCATCACGAAGCAGCCCACGGCGGCGGCAAGGCAGGTGGCCACGAATACCGCGCCGTAGTCCATCCCCGCTTCCGACAGGATGCTCGGGTTGACGAAGATGATGTAGGCCATCGTCAAGAAGGTGGTGATACCGGCGATCACCTCGGTCTTGACGCTGGTGCCTTGCTCGGTGAGCTTGAAGTAGTTATCCAGACCTTTCATAGCGTTTTTTGTCCCTGCGCCCTTGGATACGAGCCCTAGATACGAGAAAAGCCGCACATACTACCGAAAGGCCTCGCCTGATGCGAGCGCCCGGCACGTGCAGCCAACGGGTGCGGGAAATGCCCCGCGCTGACTCCTTGCAACGAGTGTGAAGCAATCTTCAGGCCATGGCTTGACCACTCGGTCAGCCCGACCGTTTTTTTTGACGGCCGGCCGACGACAGCGCGGGAAGTATCAGGTCAGGCGCGCGCGGCGAGCACTCTCTCCACGGTCTCGACGATCACCTGGGTCTGCGGGTCGACCTCGATGTTGACCTTCGACCCCGGCAGGCGCTCCTTGAGCGTGGTGCGCTCGAGGGTTTCGGGAATCAGGTTGACGCTGAACTCGACGCGCTCGTCACCGCGCCGCACGTCGCCCACCGTCAGGCTGATGCCGTCCACCCCGATATAGCCCTTCTCGAACACGAACCGGCCAAGGGATGCCGGCAGCGCAAACCACAGCCGGCGATTGTTGGGTGCCTCGTCGATGGCGACGACCTCCGCCATATCGATGATGTGGCCGGACATGGAGTGGCCGCCGATCTCGTCACCGAAGCGCGCCGCACGCTCGATATTGACGCACTCGCCTACCGCCAGCGCACCAAGATTGGTCAGTCGCAGCGTCTCGCGCATCAGATCGAAGCTGACGCGTTCGCCCTCGACGCGCGTCACGGTCAAGCAGACGCCGTTGTGGGCCACGGAGGCGCCGAGCGCCAGCCCTTCGCGAAGCGCCGGCGACAGTGCTACAACATGAGTGCGAAACCCGTCGAGTTCGAGAATGTCGACGATCTCCGCCGTGCCCTGCACAATACCTGTAAACATCGCTCTCCCCTTGCAGCTTCGTGCGCACCGATCACGGGACCGACGCGCTTGAGGCGGCATTATCGCCCTTAACCGGCCGCGAACCAACGCCCTTGCGCCCATTTATCGAAGGCGGATTAAAACGCCCGCTTCAATTGACAACCCGCAGGGCTCTATTTAGACTTTCGGCGCAAATGTTTTGACGCCGATTTGTACCCAGATTGCGGGCGTCCACCTGCCGATGGCGTGGTGAAGTGCAGCTAAAAGGGTGTGTCCAGCGTTGATGGCCACCCGTATGGGTGGCCTTTTTTTATTTCACGCCCCTGCCACTTCACGTCTTCGGCCTAGAATCAAGGCAGACGCTATGATCGAACTCAGCAACGTCAGTAAAACCTACGGCAGCGGCGCCAAAGCGGTGCATGCCCTGAAAAACGTCCACCTCGCCATTCCCAAGGGAGCGATTCACGGCGTCATCGGGCTTTCCGGGGCGGGCAAGTCCACCCTGATCCGCTGCGTCAACCTGCTCGAGCGTCCCACCGAAGGCAGCGTCGTCGTCGACGGTCGCGATATCACGCGACTCGGCGCGGCCGAGCTCAACCGGGCGCGCCACCGCATCGGCATGATCTTCCAGCACTTCAACCTGCTCACCACGCGCACGGTGTTCGACAACGTTGCGCTGCCGCTGGAGCTTGCCGGCGAGCGCAAGGCGGCGATCAAGCGCCGCGTGGCGCCGCTGCTCGACATGGTGGGCCTAGCCGACAAGGCGGGCATGTATCCCGCCCAGCTCTCCGGCGGGCAGAAACAGCGCGTGGCCATCGCCCGGGCGCTGGCCAGCGACCCGCAGGTACTGCTGTGCGACGAGGCCACCTCGGCCCTCGACCCGCAGACCACCAGCGCCATCCTGGAGCTTCTGCGCGACATCAACGTCAAGCTCGGCATCACCATCTTGCTGATCACCCACGAGATGGAGGTGGTCAAGTCGATCTGCCACCGGGTCAGCCTGATCTCCAACGGCGAGCTGGTCGAGGACGCCGACGTGGGGGATTTCTTCACCGCGCCGCGCACCGATCTGGGCCGCGACTTCCTCAACGACTTCCTAGAGCTCACCCCGCCCAAGGAGCTCACCGCGCGCCTGCTCGAGGCCCCGGGCGAGCACACCCACCCGGTGGTACGCCTGACCTTCTCCGGCGATGCCGTCTCCACGCCGCTGATCTCGCGCCTGGCACGGGAGTGCGACGTGGACGTCAGCATCCTGCAGGCCAAGGTGGAATCGATCCAGGAGCGCACCCTGGGCCTGATGATCGCCGAGCTGCTCGGCGACACCGATCAGACCCGAAAGGCGATGGAGTATCTGAAAGCGCATCAACTACAGGTGGAGGTACTGGGCCATGTCCAGCGCGATGTTTGATCTGATCCTGCAGGCCACCCTCGACACGCTCTACATGGTGGCGATCTCCGGCGTGATCTCGACGCTTCTGGGACTGCCGCTCGGAGTGCTGCTCTATGTCACCCGCCCGCGCCAGATTCTCGCGCGGCCGATGCTCAACCGGGCACTGAGCCTGATCACCAATATCGGCCGCTCGATCCCCTTCATCATCCTGATGGTGGCGATCATCCCCTTCACGCGCATGCTGGTGGGCACCTCGATCGGCATCAACGCGGCCTCGGTACCGCTGACCATCGCCGCGATCCCCTTCGTCGCGCGGTTGATCGAAGGCGCGCTCAACGAGCTCTCGCCGGGACTGATCGAGTCCGCCCAGGCAATGGGCGCCACACCCTGGCAGATCATCTGCAAGGTGCTGATTCCCGAGGCGCGCGGCGGCATCATCACCGGCCTCACCATCACCGTGGTGACGCTGGTGAGCTACTCGGCCATGGCCGGGGCGGTAGGCGGCGGCGGCCTGGGAGATCTGGGCATCCGCTACGGCTACAATCGCTTCAACCCGACCATCATGCTGACCACGGTGGTGATTCTCGTGTTCATGGTGCAGGGCTTCCAGAGCCTGGGTGACTACCTGGTACGCAAGAGCGATCGCAAGTAGTGCGGGGCTCACCGGAACCGATGCTGAATATAACCAAAAAGCATTATAAAAATTTTTTTTATTGCTATAATCTCGTATCTTCAAGGTACGTCCACAGGAGAGTCACCATGCAGAAACAGCTTCTCGGCGGCCTGACCGCCCTCGCCCTGGCCATCAGCGTGGCCCACGCCCAGGAAGCCCGCAGCATCAAGATCGGCACCGTCGCGGGCCCCGAGAGCGAGGTCATGGAAGTGGCCGCGCGCATCGCCAAGCAGGAGTACGACCTCGATGTCGAGATCGTCGAGTTCACCGACTACGTGACCCCGAACGCGGCGCTCGCCGACGGCAGCCTGGATGCCAACGCCTACCAGCACGCCCCCTATCTCGAAACCATGAACAGCGACCGCGGCTACGACCTGGTGGCCGCCGGCTACACCTTCGTGTACCCGATCGGCGCCTACTCGGAAAAGCATGACAGCCTCGAGGCGCTGCCGGACGGCGCGCAGATCGCCCTGCCCAACGACCCGACCAACGAAGGGCGCTCGCTGATCCTGATGCACAACCAGGGCCTGATCACCCTGAACGACCCGGACAACCTGGAAGCGACACCGATCGACATCGCCGAGAACCCCAGGAACTTCCGTTTCCGCGAGATCGAAGCCGCCCAGCTGCCGCGCGTGCTGCCAGACGTGGACATGGCGTTCATCAACAACACCTTCGCCCAGCCGGCGGGACTGAGCCTCGACGACGCCCTGGTACGCGAAGGCCCCGAATCCCCCTACGTCAACCTGATCGCCGTGCGCAGCGGCGACGAGGAGCGCGAGGAGATTCGCCAGCTCGTCGACGCCTACCAGCGCGACGAAGTGATCGAGAAGGCCGAGGAGCTCTTCCAAGGTGGCGCCGTGCCGGGCTGGGTCGAGTAAACCCGCCCTTCACCCACCAGGCATCACTCAGGCCGGCCGCAGGGCCGGCCTGTTCTTTTTCAAGGAGACATCATGGCACCGGTCGACTATTCCCTGCTCAACCGCCAGCTCGAAGCGCTGCTGGACACGCGCGACTGGCTGGTCAACGCCGCCCAGACCAGCGCCTTTCTCATGCAGTCGCTGCCGGCGCTCAACTGGGTAGGGTTCTACCTGCAGCGCGAGCCCGAGCTCTTGAGCCTGGGCCCCTTTCAGGGCAATCCGGCCTGCAATCCCATCCCCTTCAGCAAGGGCGTGTGCGGGGCGGCGGCGCGCAGCCGCGCTACCCAGCGGGTGGACGATGTCCACGCCGTGGCGGACCACATCGCCTGCGACGCGGCCTCCCGGTCGGAGCTGGTCGTGCCGGTGGTGAGCGGCGATCGGCTATGGGGCGTGCTGGACATCGACAGCCCCGAACTCGCGCGCTTCAGCGCCGAAGATCAGACGGGTATCGAGGCACTGGTCGCGACCTTCGTGCGCCAGACCGATCTAACCTGAGCTGCGCACCCAGCGGGATCGAGGCAAACGAAAACGCCCCGCTCTGATGAGCGGGGCGTTCATGAATTCTGGTAGGACCAGGCGGATTTGAACCGCCGACCTCCACGATGTCAACGTGGCGCTCTAACCAACTGAGCTATGGTCCTTCGGCACGCGTCAAAGACTTGGTAGGACCAGGCGGATTTGAACCGCCGACCTCCACGATGTCAACGTGGCGCTCTAACCAACTGAGCTATGGTCCTGCTTTGTGTGCGAGGCGTATTCTACGTATTCGAGTCATAAATGCAAGGTGTTTTTTCACCGCGTGCTTTTTATAGGGCCTTGAAAAGAAAGTTCTCTTTTACATCGACACGTCTTTCACAAGCCAGCTAAGCTAAGCCCAATAACGTCATAGCCTATGTTAAGGAGGTAGATCTTGCTCGGGCCACTCGTGGGCGTCATCGCACTGCTGCTTTTCCTCGCGACTCTGATCGCTCGCATTCATCTACGCTGGTGGTTCGTACGAAGCTTCGAGTTCCCGCGCGTCCAGCTCGCCTTCGCCGCTCTCGCCAACATGGTGGCAGCGCTCGTCCTGCTCGACTCCGGGCCCTGGCGCGCCGGCGCCGGCATCCTGTCCTTGATCACCCTGCTCATCCAGGTGGTCTACATCCTGCCGTGGACGAGGATCTGGCCGGTGGAGGTGAAATCCGCCCGCGAGCCCGAGTCGGCGCGTGTCGTCACGCTGCTGATCTCCAA
>NZ_JAMZBD010000035.1:0-12306 GCF_024158685.1 Halomonas sp. 707D4
ACGGTTGAACATCAGCACCAGCATGCGCCTGGGCGCCACGCCCTGCTCCAGCAGGCGCAGCACGCGCGCCGCCATGGTGGTGGTCTTGCCAGCGCCGGCGACCGCCGCGACCCGGGCGTGGCCGCCCGGGTGATCGACGACGGCGCGCTGCTCGTCGGTCAGCTTCACGGCGCCTCGCCGTCGAGCTCGCCGAGCACGAAGGTCTCGCCCGCGCTTTCCAGACACAGCTGCGTCGTCTCACCCACCTCGTTCAGCACGGCGTGATCGACCAGCCGGTAGTAGACGTTGCGGTGAAGCCTGGCACCGAGGCCGAAACGGATGGCGATTTCCGGCCTACGCTCGCCGTCGGGCGCTGCGCTGAGCGTCATCGGATGGCTGGAATCGAGGCGCAGGACGTCGTCGAACTGTGTGGTCAGCCACCAGGCACCATCACGACGATCGGCCTCGACGATGACGAACGGTAGATCCGCCACCGTCACGCGCCAGCGCTCGACCGGCGTGACCAGGCAGATCCCCTCGTCGAAGCGGCGCAGAAGGCGCGCCAGCTGATGCGGAATTTCCGGCCGCGCGAAGGGCTGCCCTTCGTGGCGCCAGGTACCGTCGGCCTGGATGAGAATGTCGATATCGCCGCAGAGTGCGGGATGCCAACGGTCCACCGGCGGGATCGTCGCCGCGCCGGGCGGGTGCTTGAGCAGTCGATCGATGTTCATGGCATCCTCGAGCGAGTCGAATCAATGAGTGCGGATCACACCAGTCCCGCCTGGGCGAGCGCCTGCTGCACGTGCTCTGGCGCGTCCGGTGCGGCAGCGCGAAAGAGACGGTAGAAGTTGGCGGTGGTCTGCATGGCGAGCTCGTCGACGCTGATGCCGCGTTCGGCGGCGATGCACTCGGCCACTTCCACCACCCAGGCGGGCTCGTTGGGCTTGCCGCGATGCGGCACCGGGGCGAGGTAGGGGCTGTCGGTCTCGATCAGCAGGCGATCGAGCGGCAGCACCCGGGCGAGCTCTCTGAGCGACGCGGCACTGGCGAACGTCACGATGCCGGAAAGCGACACGTAGAAGCCGAGCCGAATGGCCTCGCGGGCCATGTCGATATCCTCGGTGAAGCAGTGCAGCACGCCGGCCACGTCCGGATCGGTGTGCTCGCGCAAAAGCGCCAGCGTCTCCTCCCGGGCTTCCCGGGTATGCACCACCACGGGAAGACCGAGCTCGGTGGCGGCGATCAGATGACGCTTGAAGCGCTCGTGCTGCACCTCGACGCTCACTCGGTCGCGGTAGTGATAATCGAGTCCGGTCTCGCCGATGGCGACGGCCCCGTAGCGCTCGGCGGCCTCCTTGATCGCCTCGACGCTGGGCTCCTCTTCGACGCTCGCCAGCGGATGCAGGCCGGCGGAGATCGCCACGTCGGCGTGGCGACGCGACATCTCGGCCAGCCCCGGCAGGTCGTCGAGGGTGACGGCGATGGCCAGAAACTGGGTGACGTGCGCGGCACGTGCGGCGCTCAGGGCGGCGTCGAGGTCGCCGCCGTGGGTATCGTTGGACAAACGGTCCAGGTGACAGTGCGAATCGACAAACATGGGTGCCTCGGTAGATACGAAATGCGCGGCTAGAGGGTGAACGATGGCGGAGCGCTGTCGAGCTGTCCGGCCAGAAGCGTCTCGATCTTGTCGCGCACCGGGTAGTCCTGGTGGCTGAAATGCACGCCGATGCCCGGTACGCGGCGCCCGCCGATGCCGGTCGGTGATACCCAGACCACGTGACCGGTGATGCCGAGCCGCTCGCTCTCGCCGGGCAGCGCGATCAGCAGATTGACCACCTGCCCCAGGGTATAGAACCCTTCGGCGGGCACGAACAGCCCGCCGCGCTCGAGATAGGGCATGTAGGCCGAGAGCAGCGTGGGAATGTCCGGCACCGTGAGCGAGAGAGCTTTCTGGGCGTTCATGGTCACCTCGTCGTCAGGAGCGCAGCAGCGCCGACCAGCGCACCATCCACGCCTCGAGCACCAGCTGCGGGTTCGGGTTGGCCCCGGCGAAGAGCAGACGGCGCTGCTCGCGGGCGTAGTCGAGTAGCCGGAACCAGTCCTGGACCCGGCCGTTCTTCACCGCCTGACGGTAGAGCGGCTCGAGATCCGGGTTGTGAAGAGCCGTCGTCTGCCCGGTCAGCCCCAGGCGGATCAAATCCTCAAGCCAGGCGATACCGTACCACAGTATGGCATCGATCGCCTGGCGGTCGAGCCGGGCGGCCTCGGCGACCGGCTCGGCTCCGCGCACCAGCTGCTCGAAGCTGTCGTGGATCTGGTGGCGCAGGGCGCGCTCCTCGGGCGCGGCGAGTTCCACGGCGAGCAGCGGAAGTCCCCCGGATACCTGCCACCAGAACAGCGCCTCCTCACTTCCCAGGCGCTCGGTGAGCCACCCCTGGCACTGCTCGAAGGCCACGCTCGGCAGCGTCCACTGCTGGCAGCGCGAGCGTATGGTCGGCAGCACCCGGGAGGGAACGTCCGACAGCAGCACGAACAGGGTGCGCTCGCCGGGCTCCTCCAGGCTCTTGAGCAGGGCGTTGGCGGCGGCGACGTTCATCGCCTCCGCCGGGGCGATGACGATGACCCGGTAGCCGCCCTGCTGGGCGGTCTGGCTGACGAACCGATTGACCTCGCGGATCGGGTCGATGCGAATCTGGCGCTTGCCCTCCTCGAGGGCGACGCGCATCAGATCCGGGTGGTAGCCCGAAGCGAGCATGCTGCAGCTGTGGCAGTGACCGCAGGCCATCTCCCCCGGGTCCGCGCAGAGCGTACGCGCGACCAGCGCATCCGCGAGCTGCTGCTTGCCTACCCCGTGGGCCCCGCTGAGCAGCAGCGCGTGGGGCAGGCGCCCTTCGTCGGAAAGCCGCGTGAACTGCGCCCAGACGCTTTTGTGCCAGGGCAGAAGATCGCTCAGCGCCATGGCGTCACCCGTTCGACCAGGACGGCTTCGAGCGCGCGCTGCACCTGCTCGAGCGAGCCGGCGGCATCGATCACCGCAAAGCGGTGGGGCTCGGCGTGGGCGCGAGCCAGATAGGCATCGCGCACGGCGGTGAAGAACGTCGCCTGCTCGCGCTCGAAGCGATCGAGCGTAGTGTTTTCGCTGCGCAGCCGCCCGGCCAGGCGCCGGGCCGAGTCCTCTGGCGACATGTCCAGCAGCAGCGTCAGATCCGGCGCGAGCCCTTTCTGGACGAAGCGCTCGAGCACCTCGATCCGCGCCGGGTCGATACCGCGCCCGCCGCCCTGGTAGGCGAAGGTGGCATCGGTGAACCGGTCGCACACCACCCAGGTACCGCGGGCCAGCGCCGGCTCGATCTTTGCGGCCAGGTGCTGGGCACGGGCAGCGAACATCAAAAGAAGCTCGGCGTCGACGTCGAGCGGCTCGGCATGGTCGGTGGACAGCAGCAGCGCGCGAATCGACTCGGCCAGCGGCGTGCCGCCGGGCTCGCGGGTACGCACCACGTCGATACCGCGCGCTTCGAGCCAGCCGGCCACAAAGGCGACGTTGGTGGACTTGCCCACCCCCTCGCCCCCTTCCAGGGTAATAAAGCGACCGCGCTGGGTCATTGAAACCTCATTCATGAATCGAACGCCACCGGCAGGCCGGCGCCGCCCTTACTGGTTGCGTATGTAGCGATTGACGGCGTTGTTGTGCTCTCTGAGCGTGCGCGAGAAGTGGTGCGTACCGTCGCCCTTGGAGACGAAATAGAGGGTGTCGCCGGGCAGCGGATTCACCGCCGCCTCGAGCGACGCCCGGCCGGGCATGGCGATCGGTGTCGGCGGCATGCCGTCGATGACGTAGGTGTTGTAGGGGGTGGCCTCGCGCAGGTCCGCGTAGGTGATGCGCCCCGCATAACGCTCGCCCATGCCGTAGATGACGGTCGGGTCGGTCTGCAGGCGCATGCCCTGCTCCATGCGCCGCTTGAAGACGCCGGCGATTTCGCGCCGCTCCTGTGGCGCACCGGTCTCGCGCTCGATCAAGGAGGCCATGATCAACGCCTCGTAGGGCGTCTCGACGGTGAGATCGTCGTCACGACTCTCCCACACCTCGGCGAGCACCTGCTCCATGCGCGCAAGTGACTGGCGCAGGATATCGACATCGCTCATGCCCAGATGGTAGCGATAGGTATCCGGAAAGAACCAGCCTTCGGGGTAGACATCCTCGCGATCGAGCAGCGCCATGACCTCCTCGTCGCTCATGTCGGTGGTGACGTGCTCGAGCTTGTCGGCACCGTCGAGCCGAGCGCGCATCTGGCGAAAGGTCCAGCCCTCGGGAATGGTCAGCGGGTAGGTCACCACGTTGCTGCTGCCCAGCAGCGTCATGACGTCCATGGCGCTCATCTCCGGGGTAATCCGGTACTCGCCCACGCGCAGGCGAGGAATGCGCTCCGGGTCGATCCGCGCGAGCAGCCGGAACGCCCAGGCGTCCTCGACGACGCCCTGCTCCTCGAGCTCGCGAATCGCCTGGTTGAACCCCGCCCCTGGCGGTACGTAGTAGAGCGTGGGCTCGTCCACCCCAACGGGCGCGTCGAGCCGGCTCTGCCAGTAGACGTAACCACCCGCAACCGCCAGCGCGGCGAGCACCAGCAGAAGCAGGACCGCGCTCAGTAACCGTTTCACCATGTCACTCTGCCTCTTCTCGAAAGGAGCCAGGATACCCCAGCAGGCGATGGCCCTGGCGTTGAAGCGTATCGTGGTCCGCGTGCGCCCAGGTGGCCAAGGTTTCGCCCCGCGGATCGAGCAGGGTATGTACCGGCCATACGCCTTGAACGGAGTTGGCGACCCACAGTGCATCGACCTCGACCAGTGCCTCGAGCGAAAGCTCGGCTTCGGCCACGGCGCCTGCATCGAGCAGCGCCGCGCGCAGCGTGCCCGCCACCCCGCAGCGCGTGACGGGTGGCGTCCAGAGCCGCCCCTTCGCGCGCCAGAACACGTTCATGCTGGTGGCCTCGACGAGCAGACCGTCGGCGTCGGCGAGAAGCCCCTCGGCGATGCCGGGGTCACACCACTCCTGGCGTGCCAGCACGTTCTCGAGCCGGTTGAGATGCTTGATGCCGGCCAGCCGCGGCTGGTGGCCCAGGCGCAGATCGCAAACCCGCACGCAGACCCCTTCCTGCCAGCGCGCACGGCAGGGCTCGAAGGCACGCCTGCTTGCCAGCAGCCGAGGAGCCGGCGCATTCGGCACGCGGTAGCCCTGGCCGCCGCTGCCTCGCGTCACTATCAGCTTCAGCACCTCGAGCGCCGCTGCGCCGGGCCTGGCAAGCTCGGCGTCGAGCGCGGCAGTGTCCGGCATGGGGATCCCCAGGCGCCGACAGCCCTCGGCCAGCCGCGCCCGATGGTAGGACCACAGAAGCGGCTGGCCGGCGCGCATCAGCACCGTCTCGAAGAGTCCATCGCCGTAGGCGAGCCCGCGATCGTCAGCGGGCACCGAGGCGCCTGGCATGCCCTAGATCCGCGTGAACAGCAGCGAGCCGTTGGTGCCGCCGAAGCCAAAGGAGTTGGAAAGCGTGGTATCGATCCGCATCTCGCGCGCGGTATGCGGCACGTAGTCGAGGTTGCAGCCGGGCTGAGGGTTGTCCAGGTTGATGGTCGGCGGCGCCACCTGGTCGCGAATCGCCAGAATGCTGAAGACCGCCTCCACGGCGCCCGCCGCCCCCAGCAGGTGGCCGATCATCGACTTGGTGGAGCTGACCGCGACGTCTTTCGCGGCGTCGCCCATCACCCGCTCGACCGCCCGACTCTCGGCTAGATCCCCCGCCGCGGTGGAAGTACCGTGGGCGTTGATGTAGTGCACCTGGTCCGGATTGATGCCGGCATCCTTGATGGCGTTGCTCATGGCCAGGGCCGCACCGCGACCATCCTCGGGGGGGGCTGTCATGTGGTAGGCATCATCGCTCATGCCGAAGCCGGACAGCTCGGCGTAGATGGTCGCCCCACGCGCCTTGGCATGCTCGTACTCCTCGAGCACCAGTACGCCCGCGCCGTCGGACAGCACGAAGCCGTCGCGGTCGACATCCCACGGGCGGCTGGCGGCCTGCGGGTCGTCGTTGCGCGTGGAGAGCGCGCGAGCGGCGGAGAAGCCGCCGAGGCCCAGCGGCGTGGTGGCCATCTCGGCACCGCCACAGATCATCACGTCCGCATCGCCGTAGGCGATGGTGCGCGCGCTGTAGCCGATATTGTGGGTGCCGCTGGTGCAGGCGGTGGTGATGGCGATGTTCGGCCCCTTGAAGCCGTGCTGGATCGCCATGTTGCCGGAGATCATGTTGATGATCGATCCAGGCACGAAGAACGGCGATACGCGGCGCGCGCCACCCTTGTTGAGGGCATTGTGGTTCTGTTCGATCATCGGAAGACCGCCGATGCCCGAACCGATCGCCACCCCGATGCGCTCGGCGTTCTCTTCGGTGCACTCGATGCCCGCATCCTGGATGGCCTGGGCACCCGCCGCCATGCCGTACTGGATGAACAGGTCCATCTTGCGCGCATCCTTGGGATTGAGATACTGCCCGATATCGAAACCCTTGACCGACCCGCCGAAGCGGGTGTTGAAACCGCTGGCGTCGAAATGCTCGATCGGCGCGATACCACTCTTGCCCGCCACGATGCTGGCCCAGGACTGCTCGACGTCATTGCCCACCGGGGTCACTAGACCCAGTCCGGTTACCACTACTCTTCTACGCGCCATCAGCTCTTCTCCCGGCATCCTTGGTACGAGACCCTAAGGCCATTCTCTAAATGCCGCCTAGTATAACGGAGATCGAGGGACGAATTCACTGCGCGACCCATACAAAAAAGCCGCCCTGAACCAGGGCGGCTTTTTTTGCACCGAGCGCGATCAGGCGCCCGGCGTGATTCCGTCGACCAAGCCCTTACTGATGGGCGTTGACGTAGTCGATGGCTTCCTGAACCGTGGTGATCTTCTCGGCTTCCTCGTCGGGGATTTCGGTATCGAATTCCTCTTCGAGAGCCATGACCAGCTCGACGGTGTCAAGCGAGTCGGCACCCAGGTCTTCGGTGAAAGAAGAGCTATTCTGGATATCCTCTTCTTTGACGTTCAGGCGCTCAGCCACGACTTTCTTCACGCGCTCTTCAATGGTACTCATCAACGTACTCCAGTCATTCACATTAGCCGTTATTGATAACCAGCTATTTGGAAACCGCAAGCCAAAAGCTGCGGGGTAGTTTATAGACGCCCCAGGGTCGACGCAACCGCCAAACCCCGAGCCATCAACGCATATTCATGCCGCCGTTGACGTGCAGCGTTTCGCCGGTGATATAACCTGCGGCGTCGCTGGTCAGAAAGCCCACGGCAGCGGCGATCTCCTCGGGCCCGCCCAGGCGCGCCAACGGTATCTGCTTCAAGAGGGTCTCGTGCTGGGCCTCGGGCAGGGCCTCGGTCATGTCGGTGGCGATGAACCCGGGCGCCACGGCGTTAACCGTGATCGCTCGAGAAGCGACCTCGCGCGCCAGCGCCCGACTGAAGCCTTCCATGCCCGCCTTGGCGGCAGCATAGTTGGCCTGCCCCAGATTGCCCATCGTGGCCACGACCGAGCTGATCGACACGATACGCCCAAAGCGTGCCTTCGTCATGCCGCGAAGGCAAGCTTTACTTACACGATAGACGGATTTGAGATTGGTATCCATGACCGAATCCCACTCCTCCTCCTTCATGCGCATGAGCAGGTTGTCGCGGGTGATACCGGCGTTGTTGACCAGGATGGTCGGCGCGCCGAAACGCTCGGTGATCTCCTTGAGCACGGCGTCGATGCTGGCCTGATCGGTCACGTTCAGGCACAGACCCGCCCCCTCGATGCCCTGCTCCTTGAGATCGGCATCGATCTTCTGGGCGCCGGACTCGCTCGTCGCGGTCCCGATCACGATACGCCCCTGGCGGCCAAGCTCATGGGAAATGGCGCGACCGATGCCGCGGCTCGCGCCGGTGACCAGCGCGACTCTACGTTCTTGTGTCATAAGGCGTTGCCTTCAACCGTTGAATGATCTGCTCAGTGTAGTGCCTAGGCGTCGTCATCGACCAACGCTTCACGGGCAAGCTCGAGGGCGGCATCGAGGCTGTCCGGATCGTTGACCGCAAGGCCCTTGCTGCCGCGCACGATACGCTTGTTGAGGCCGGTCAGCACCTTGCCGGGACCGCACTCGATGAACACGCAAGCGCCCTGTTCGGCCATGCGCTCGACGCAGCTCGCCCAGCGCACCGGCTGGTAGAGCTGCTCGATCAGGCGCGTGCGCAGCGTATCGACATCGGCGTGGGCCTGGGCATCGACGTTCTGGATGACGGTGTAGCGAGGCATACGAAACTCGATGCCCTGCATGTACTCCTCGAGGCGCTCGGCGGCCGGGCGCATCAGCGCGCAGTGCGAGGGCACCGACACCGGCAGCGGCAGCGCACGCTTGGCGCCGGCCTCCTGACATGCCGCGATGGCACGCTCGACCGCCGCCTTGTTACCGGCGATGACCACCTGGCCTGGCGAATTGTAATTGACGGCCGAGACCACCTCGCCTTGGGCCGCCCTCTCGCAGGCGGCCTCCACTACGTCGTCCTCGAGCCCCAGGATCGCCGCCATGGCGCCCTCGCCCTCAGGCACCGCCTGCTGCATGGCTTCGCCGCGCAGCTGCACCAGGCGCACGCCCTCGGCGAACCCCATGACGCCGGCGCACACCATGGCGCTGTACTCGCCGAGGCTGTGGCCGGCCATCATCGCCGGACGCGGGCCTTCGAGCTCCTGCCAGACGCGCCAGATCGCCACGCTCGAGGTCAAAAGCGCCGGCTGGGTGCACGCCGTCTTGTTGAGCGCCTCTTCCGGACCGTCCTGAACGGTCTTCCACAGATCGAAGCCCAGGGCGTCCGATGCTTCCTCGAATGTCGTTCCCACCACGCTGTAGCGCTCGGCCAGTTCGCGCAGCATTCCCAGCTGCTGCGAACCCTGACCGGGAAACACGAGGGCAAGGGGTTGAGACATGTCGTTCACCTTTGCTCTAGTAGGCATTTGGTCGTCCGAGTATAGGCGGCACCGATGCCACGCAAGGTGCGCCATCGATCGTCCGCTGAAGATTCACCGTACTGCCGCCCGGGGTGTCGCCATCGTCAGGCCGCGCTCCTTGAGCAGGGCATCGACACGCGCGGGCAGGTCCTGCGACGCCTCACGCAGAGCGCGCTCGATGGCGTGATAGAAGCCATCGGCCTGAGTGCTGCCATGACTCTTCACGATGCTGCCCTTGAGCCCCAGAAGACTCGCCCCGTTATAGCGCACCGGGTTCAGCTCTTGCTTGAGCTCGTGCAATAAAGGTCTGGCCAGTAGGCTCGCCAAGCGTCCATGCCAACGCGACTCGAACGTCGCCTGCATGCGCTCGATCAGCATACGGGTCAATCCTTCACTCGCTTTCAGCGTGATGTTGCCCACGAAGCCATCGCAGACGACGACGTCGAGCCCACCCCGATAGATCTCACCACCCTCGACGTAGCCACGATAATCGATGCCGAATGCCTCGGCACGCGCGCCGAGCAGTCGATCCGCCTCGCGCACGCAGGCACCGCCTTTCATCGCCTCATGACCCACATTGAGAAGGCCGACCGCCGGGCGTTCGACGCCATCGATGCACTGCACCATCGCCGCCCCCATCAGGGCGAAATCGACCAGCCGTTCCGGAGGCGAATCGACGTTGGCGCCCAGATCCAGCAGGTAGCAGCGCTGGCCGCGACCGGCCGGCACCGAGGTGCTGATCGCCGGCCTCGAGAGGCCCTCGAGCATGCCCACTTCGCGGCGCGCCAAGGCCACCAGCGCGCCGGTATTGCCGGCGCTGACGCCGGCGGCGGCTTCGCCACTGGCCACGCAGCGCAGCATGGCGGCCATGCTGGTGTCGCCGCCGTGGCGCAGCGCCCAGGCGAGCGTGGAGTCCTGCTCGACGCTCTGCGACGCATCGCGAAGCTCCAGACGCGACGTTGCCGCAGCCAGAGGCCGCGGCAAACGCGCTAGCTCAGCAACCAGGTGCTGATACGGACCAAACAGGACAAGCTCGAGCTCGGGTCGTTCGACCACGGCTCTGGCGGAGCCTTCGACAATGGCGCGGGGACCTTGATCGCTCCCCATCACATCGATCGCTAGACGCACACGCCACTCGCTGCCTGGCCGTAGGTTGAAGGCGAGAGGTTTATACCTCGACGACCTTGCGACCGCGGTAGAAACCGTCCGGAGCGACGTGGTGACGCAGGTGCGTGGTGCCGGTTTCCTTGTCCTGGGACAGGGTCGGCGCGCTCAGCGCATCGTGGCTGCGACGCATGCCGCGCTTGGAACGAGTCTTGCGATTCTGTTGAACTGCCATGGGTAGTTACTCCAAGATAGAGTGAGTCAGTGATACTTATTCCTGGCCTTCCGATGACCCTTTGCCCTTCAGGGCACCGAGCACCGCGAAAGGGTTCGGTCGAGACGCATTCTCTTGCTCCGCGCCTTCGGTCCTGCTGACCAGCTGCTCTGCCGAAACAAAGCACTCGGCCTCATCGTGATAGACCACTTGCGGCAAGCTGAGGATGAGCTCATCCTCGATCACCGTCAGCAGATCCAGCTGTTCGTTTTCCACCAGCACCGGTTCGTGACTGGCGGGCAACTCGGACGCCAGCGCCTCGTCGGAGATCATTCCCAGAAGAAAGTCGCTGGAGACGTCCTGTTCGAGCGGCACCAGACAGCGACGACAGGCTAGTGAAAGCGTCGCGCGCAGATGTCCACGAATTTCACGACGACCCTGGGCATCGACACCGAACTCGAGCGTTGCGTAGCATTCGCCGGTCTGTTCGCCTGCCTCTTCGGTCAAGCGCGCCATCTTGCCAAGCGCCACCTGGCCTTCGAGTCGTTCGCGGCGGGTCGCGAGCTTGTAGGGCTCGACCCGACTGGGGAGTTGTGAGGTCAACATAGGCGCGCAATGATAGGCACTCCCCCCGCCGCTGTCAAAGCCGCATCGCCATTTATTCACGGTTTCACGAAAGAACTCTTCTCGCCTTTCGGCATAAAACTCGTTAAACCTGAAAGCAAACTCGTGAAAGAGTGCTCGACTCGCCTAGACAAGACTTCGCCGGCATTGGAACGAAAAAGCTAAAGCGCTGTTTCCAGGCCACTATTTCAAAGTAAAGTTCAAGATCTTGAACTAGTGTAATGAACAGGCCATGTCAGTGAGCCTGCTCTGAATAGAGCATGGAAAAAGCGCACCATACGCCAGATAAATTGCCGGGCGTGATACAACGATCCTTTTTTCAAAAAAGTTTAATTTTTCGAGACGCTCAACTCGCAAGGAGAATACCGTGCCCGAGACTACCAACGCCCCCCTGGTGCTCGCCTCGAGCTCCCGCTTTCGCAAGGCGCTGCTGGATCGACTGGAGCTTCCCTACCAGTGCCGCTCGCCGGACATCGACGAAACCCCGCATCCCGACGAGACGCCCGAGGCACTGGTGCGCCGTCTGGCGCTGGGCAAGGCCAGCGCCGTGGCCCAAGCGTTTCCGGCTCACCTGATCATCGGCTCGGACCAGATCGCCCTGTTCGATGGCGAGATTCTCGGCAAGCCAGACACCGTCGAGCGCGCCTGCGCCAACCTGGCGCGCTTTTCCGGGCACCGGGTGACCTTCCTGACCGGCCTTGCACTGCTCGATACGCGAAGCGGCCAGCACCAGATCCATGTCGAGCCCTTCCACGTGCGCTTCAGGACTCTCGATCGCGCCGAGATCGAGCGCTACGTGGCGCGCGAGAAGCCGCTCGACAGCGCCGGCAGCTTTCGCATGGAGGGCCTCGGGGTCACGCTTTTCGAGGCCCTCGAAGGGCGCGACCCCAACGCGCTGATCGGCCTGCCCCTGATCGCGCTGTGCGACATGCTGCGCCAGGCGGGGATGGACCCGCTCGGCGAGCGCCAGGGCTAGCGCGCCTCGAAGCGCAGCGGCGAGTGGCTGACCTCGATGCCGAGAAGTGCCGCCGCCGCACCGGTGAAGCGCCGCGTCAGACGATCGAAGGGATCGAGACTCGGCGTGTAATCCTCCCAGACGGCCTCCCCCACGCGGGCACGGGCCAGCTGTTCGAGGCTGCCGAGCTCGTCGATCAGGCCAAGCTCGATCGCCTGTTCGCCGCTCCAGACCAGCCCCGTGAAGAGCGTCTCGTCATCCGCCAGGCGATCGCCGCGGCCGGCCTGCACATCCTCGATGAACTGGCGATGCGTCTGGGCAAGCACCGTCTGCCAGAACGCCGCGCTGCTCTCGTCAAGCGGCTGGAAGGGGTCCAGGAAGGCCTTGTTCTCGCC
>NZ_JAMZBD010000036.1:0-12284 GCF_024158685.1 Halomonas sp. 707D4
CCCGCACCCTTGCCGCCGGGCAAGCCCGCCTCGCCCGGTCAGCGCACCGCCAAGCCCGGCGGCAAGGGTGCGGGTAAACCTGCCGGCAAGAAGCGCGGGCTTGCCGGCAAGCCGCCCCGGGGCAAGCGCTAGCCGACATCGAAGCCACACGGGTGAACCGACGCTCCGGCCCGGTGTCCATAGGCGTGACACCAACGGATGGAGGGTCTATCGATGGCGAAGTCCGAGCTTCAGGATGCATTGATTCACACGCAGGATGGAACGCTGTTCGGCACGGTGGTCGACGCCAGTGCCGCCACCAAGGTCGAGGTGAAGCGCCCGGACGAAAGCCGCGTCTGGATCGAGCGCCACCACCTGGCCCCCGGCCATGACGGCTGGATACTCGACGAGCACTACGCGGTCTATTCCGCCGAGGAGCTGTCGCTGACCGAGAGCCAGGTCGACGAATCCGTGGAGGAGACCTTTCCCGCCAGCGACCCGCCTTCGTTCATGCCCGGCAGCGACGAGCCGAAGCGCTGAACGGCTTGTACCACGAACGCCAGAAGGCCGGTTGCCCGCAGGGCAACCGGCCTTTTTCGTGATAGCGCGGGCTCAGGCGAGCAGGAAGTTGCCGATCAGTTCGCGGCCGCCTTCGGTGGCAAACGACTCCGGATGGAACTGGATGCCGTGGATCGGGTAGTCGCGGTGTTTCACGCCCATCAGCTCGAACTCGCCGGCGGCCTGCCAGCGCTCGCGCTCGGCAAAGCTCGCCGCCGCAAGCCCGCCCACCGTGGCCGTTACTTCGAGACATTCCGGAAGCGAGGCCGCATCGGCGATCAGGGAGTGGTAGCGCATCACTTCGAGCTGGTCCGGCACGTTCCTGAATACCGATGCACCGCCATGGTTGATCGGGCTGATCTTGCCGTGCATCGGCAGCGGTGCCTTGATCACCTGGCCGCCGAACACGTGAACGATCCCCTGCATTCCCAGGCATACGCCGAGAAGCGGGGTGGTAGGGCCGAGTTTCTCGATCACCTCGGCGCAGACGCCGAAGTAGCGCGGATCATCCGGCGAGCCCGGCCCCGGCGAGATGATGATGCGATCCGCCGCCAGCGCCTTTATCTCGTCGAAAGCGAGCTCGTCGTTGCGCTTGACCAGGATCTCGAAGTGCGCAAGCGCCCCACGATGCTGCTCGGCGCTCAATATCTCGCCGATGAACTGGTAGAGGTTGTAGGTGAAGGAGTCGTAGTTGTCGATGATCAGCACTTTCATGCAAGGCTCTCCGTGTCCATGAAGGGGGCCAGCGCCTTGCGCGTGCCGGCGAACTTGCGGCGAATCTCCTCGTACTCGTCCTCGGCATTGGAGTCATAGACGTTGCCGCCGCAGGTCTGCACGTAGGCGTTCTCGCCGTTGACGAACACGGTGCGAATCGGGATCGCGAAGGTGCAGTCGCCGTTGAAGGAGAACTGGCCCACCGCGCCGCCGTAGGGCCCGCGCCCGTCGGTTTCAAGCGTATCGATGATCTTCATCGCCTCGATCTTGGGCGCGCCGGTCAGCGTGCCGGCGGGAAAGTTGCTGGCGAGCGCCGTGAACATGTCCTCGTTCTGGTCGATGATGCCGACGATCTCGCTGGAGATGTGCTGCACGTGGCTGAAGCGCTTGATGTCCATCAGGCTCCTCACCTTGACGGTACCGAAGCGTGCCACCCGGCCGATGTCGTTACGGTGCAGATCGACGATCATGTTGTGCTCGGCGATCTCTTTCGGGTCGTTCAATAGCGCCCGGGCAAGCTGGGTGTCTTCCTGAGGCGTCTTGCCCCGGGTGGTGGTGCCGGCGAGCGGAAAGGTCTCCATCTCGCCCTGGCGCAGGCGGAACAGAAGCTCCGGGCTTGCGCCGATCAGGCGCTGCTCGCCGAACTTCACGTAGTACATCTGCGGCGAGGGGTTGATGGTTCTGAGCTCGCCGTAGAGCGCCAGGGTGTCGCCTTCGATGCGAAAGCGCTTCTTGAAGCCCACCTCACACTGGAACACCTTGCCGTCGACAATATCCTGTTTCACCTTGGCCACGGCCTCGGCGTGCTGCTCGCGCGTCATGGTGTCGCCCAGCGCGGTGATCTTGAGCGCGCCGGGGGCGAGCCCGGGGGATTCGATCAGCCCCTGCAGGTACTCGAAGCGGCTGTCGTCGTAGTAGAAGTAGGTGACCTCACCGGTCATCTTGTCGAGAATCAGCCCATCCTTGTAGAGCCCGAAGCGGAAAGTGTCGAAGTCGTCGCTCGCCTTGAGCGACAGCGACGACTCGAAGTACTGCATGGCGTCGTAGCCCAGGTAGCCGGAAAGCCCGCCCGCGTACTTGCGCGAGATGATGTTCTGGGGCATCAGCGAGCGCAGAAGCTCGTAGGGGTTGGCGCTATCGTAGTGATGGACCTCGCCGTCGCGGTGTTCGATGGAGAGCGTCTGCCCGTTGGCGTAGAGCAGGTACTCCGGGTCGAAGCCGATGATCGAGTGGCGCGCCATGTGGCTGTCTTCACCGAGCGACTCGAGCATGTAGCAGTTGTCGAAGGCGCGCTCGATCTTCTGGAACAGCGCGAAAAAATCGCAGTCGGCGGCAAGCGTGACGTAGTGGGGCTTGCGCGGCAGGGTAAAGGGCTTGGGACCGGCGCTCATGAGAGATCCTTGTGGGTCGAATGGGGGTTGAACGCGCGGGCGCCGCGAGAGACCGTGGCGATGCCCACGCCCAGGGTCTCGGCGATCTTGCGCTGCGCCACGCCTTCGCTCAAAAGCTTGAAAATCTGTAGCCGTTTACCGATTTCCTGATACTCTGAAGGCGTTAGCAGGCTATCCAATGCGCTGTCCATATCGGCGGGCGAGTCCACCGCGAGCAGGTAGCGTACCAGCGCCGCTCTGTACTCCTCATCCCGGGTCGATTCGAGGGCTCGTGTTGCCATGCGCAGTGCGCCTCTTCAAGAATGTACTAGTGTACTAGTACATGATTTTTGGCGTTCGCTGTCAAGCGCTGCATCGATAACCCCGCTTTCAAGGACGAAACGCGACACAAGGGACGTCAATGACTCACTACTTCATTCAGGCCTTCATCTACCTGCTGGCGGCGGTCATCGCCGTGCCGCTCGCCAAGCGCTTCGGGCTCGGCTCGGTACTGGGTTATCTGGTCGCCGGCGTGGTGATCGGCCCCACGCTCGGGCTTGTGGGCCACGAAACCGACACTATCCAGCACTTTGCCGAGTTCGGCGTGGTGATGATGCTGTTTCTGGTCGGCATGGAGCTCGACCCCAAGAGCCTCTGGGCGATGCGCGTGCGCCTTCTGGGCCTGGGCGGGCTGCAGGTGACGCTCAGCGCCGCCGTCGGCGGGCTGATCGGCTGGGCGCTGGGTTTGGCCTGGCAGACTTCGCTTGCGGTGGGGCTGATTCTTTCGCTTTCGTCGACCGCCATCGTTCTGCAGACCCTGAACGAGAAGGGCCTGACCGGCACCGAGGGCGGGCGCAGCGCCTTTTCGATTCTGCTGTTTCAGGACATGGCGGTGATTCCCATTCTGGCGCTGATTCCGCTGCTGGCGCTCTCCGGCATCGACGCGGGGGCGGGCCAATCGGGCCACGACGTCGACCTGGTCTCGGGCCTGCCCGGCTGGGCTCACGCGCTGGTGGTGGTCGGCGCCATCGGGCTTGTGATCGGTGCAGGTTACTTTCTCGGGCCGTGGCTGTTTCACTTCGTGGTGGGCTCGGGGCTACGCGAGGTGTTCACCGCCTCCGCCCTGATGCTGGTGATCGGCATCGCTGCGCTGATGAGCCTGGTGAATCTGTCGCCGGCGCTCGGCGCCTTTCTGGCCGGCGTGGTGCTGGCCAACAGCGAGTTCAAGCACGAGCTCGAAGCCAATATCGAACCCTTCAAGGGGCTCTTGCTGGGGCTTTTCTTCATGACCGTGGGCGCCGGCATCGATTTCGACGTGCTGGCCAGCGAGTGGTGGGTCGTGGTACTGCTGGGGCTTGGTGTGATTGCCGTCAAGGCGGCGGTGCTGATCACGCTTGCCTTCGTCTTTGGCATCCGCGGCAGCAACGGCTGGCTTTTGACGCTCAGCCTGGCCCAGGCCGGCGAGTTCGGTTTCGTGCTGCTGACCTATAGCCGCCAGAACGGCGTGATCGGCGCGGAGCTCGCCGAGCTCTTGAGCCTGGTGGTCGCTTTCTCCATGTTCGTGACGCCGCTTCTGTTCATCGTCTTCGACAAGGTGGTGCTGCCGCGCTATCAGGTGGACAAGCAGACCCGCGAGGCGGACGAGTTCGACGAACAGTCGCCGGTGATCGTCGCCGGCGCCGGGCGTTTCGGGCAGATCGTCTGCCGGCTGCTGCGCGCCAGCAACGTGCCGCTGGTGGCGCTGGATCTCGAGCTCAACCAGATCGAGAACGCCCGGCGCATCAACATCAAGAGTTTCTTCGGCGATGCCAGCCGTTCGGATCTGCTCGACCGCGCCGGTATCGACAAGGCGCGGCTTTTGGTGGTGGCGATCGACGATCTCGAGCGCGCGGTGCAGATGGTGCAGCACGTCAAGCGTTTTCACCCGAGCGTCTGGGTGTTGGCTCGGGCGTTCGATCGCGGCCACGGCTATCGCCTGCGCGAGGCCGGCGCCGACGACGTGGTCAGCGAAACCTACCACTCGGCGCTGGAGCTCGGCAGCCACGCGCTCACCGCGCTTGGCACCCATCCGCTGCGCGCCAAGCAGATGGCCTGGACCTTCGTGCAGAACGAAGACCTGCATGACGCCGAGCTGTTCGAGGCCTGGAAGGAGATCGAAGGCGGCCAGCGCTTCAGCCGCCGCTACGGCGAGCTGTTCAGGCGTCTGGAAGAGGCGCTGAGCAACGCCATGGACGAGCAGAAAGGCGAGCCGCAGAAGGAGGACGTGCCGGTGTGGAGCGCGCCCATCGAGGAGAAGGCAAGCGTGTCAGAATATCGTCGGTGATGCGCTATCGCGAACCGGAGTCGCCATTATTTTGCTATCGAGCGCTACTCCTATCCTTGACCGCGCTGTTTTCGAGCGCGAATTTTGCCGCGAGCGTCTGGGCGATCTTTTTCACGAGTAATCGCGAGCGATGATTGATAGAGCGGTTTGGGTAGATGGCCACGACTTCAAGTGGTGCGGGTGGGTAGTCGAGTTCGAGCTCAACCAGGCGGCCTTCACCTATATGCTCTTCACAGAAAACTCGCGGAATGATGGCATAGCCAATGCCTTTGAGAGCGCCGGTTATAAGCATTCGGCTGCTGTCGACCTTGTAGCGAGACCCCACATTGACATGAAAGAGACGTTGTTTTGCGCCCATGAAGTGCCAAGGATTCTCTTTGAGCGCCAGGAGTGTCGAAATACACGGCAGCCGTTCTAGCGCCTTTATCGAACAGGGCGTGCCGTGCTTTTCGATCAAGTGGGGCGCGGCGACGACGACACTCTCCAGTCTGAGAAGTTTGCGCATGATCAGACTGCTGTCCTCGAAGTTACCCCGGTGGTAAGCGATGGAAACGTCGATATCGCGTCTGACCGGGTCCAGAGGCGCCATGCTGGTGATGCATTCGATCGAGACTCTGGGGTGTTCGATAGCGAATTCGGCGATGGCGGTGTCGAGCCATTGGGCGCCGAATTCCGACGGAACGGCGAGCGTTATCTTCCCCGCCAAGCTACCTTGCTCCGAGGTTATCTGGTTTTCCACTTCATCGAGCTGTTCAACGAGCGCTGCCGTCTTCGCGTAGATTCGCTTGCCCTCGTCGGTCAACCGAAGATAGCGAGTGCTGCGCAGCACAAGCTGCATGCCCAACTGCTCTTCGAACTGGGCAAGTTGCCTTGCCACCGTCGAGTTAGGCACGCCGAGCGCTTTGGAGGCGGCCAGGACAGAGCCTTGCTCGGCGACAACGATGAACACCTTCAAATGGTTCAGATTCATATTGCCAATTTCGGGAAGCTGTTTCCCGGAAGCTAATATTGTGCCCTGTCAAAGTCAACATTAGGGTTGATGATCATGAGGAATCGCTCATGAACATCGGCAGCCCAGCCTGGCTGCAACCTTGAGGGCACTATGGAAAAGATGATCGAAGTGGATCAAGTGGAAACGCGGGAGTGGCTGAGCGCCTTGGATTCCGTGGTGGACCGCGAAGGAGAAGATCGTGCGCGGTTTCTATTTCAAAGTCTGCAATCGCACTCTGAAAGGCGCGGTCTGAATATCGCCCGATCCTTCAACACCCCCCACGTCAATACGATCGCCACCGTGGACGAGCCGGATTACCCGGGCGATCTGGTCATCGAGAAAAGGCTACGCGCAGCCATTCGCTGGAACAGTATCGCCATGGTGGTACGCGCCAATGCAAGTGACAAGAGCATCGGTGGCCATTTGGCAAGCTACATGTCCAGCTGCACGCTTTATGAGGTAGGGTTCAACCACTTCTTCAAGGGGCCCTCGGAAGACTCCGAAGGCGATCTGGTCTATTTTCAGGGGCACATTTCGCCCGGCATCTACGCCAGAAGCTTTCTCGAAGGAAGGCTATCCGAATCGCAGCTGGATCGTTTTCGCCGGGAAGTGGGCGGCGGCGGTTTGCCTTCCTACCCGCACCCCTACCTCATGCCCGATTACTGGCAATTTTCGACAGTATCGATGGGGCTGGGGCCCATTCAGGCCATCTACCAGGCTCGCCTGATGAAGTATCTGGACAATCGTGGGCTCAAGCCATTGAACGACCGTAGGGTGTGGGCATTTCTGGGTGACGGCGAGTGCGATGAGGTCGAGACGCTGGGCGCCTTGAACCTGGCAAGCCGAGAGCGGCTCGATAATTTGATTTTCGTGATCAACTGCAACCTTCAGCGCCTCGATGGTCCCGTGCGTGGTAACCACCGGGTCATGGAGGAACTTGAAAGCTCGTTTCTGGGCAGCGGATGGAACGTCACCAAGGTCGTCTGGGGGGGAACCTGGGACGCGCTGCTTGAAAACGACCACGACGGCCTGTTGAAGAAGCTCATGAGTGAAACGGTCGACGGCGAGTACCAGAATTTCAAGGCGCAGGGCGGGGCTTACACGCGCGAGCGTTTCTTTGGCAAGTACCCGGCGCTACTCGAGCGCGTTGCACATCTATCGGATCACGACATCGAGAACATGGTGCGCGGCGGCCACGACCCGCGAAAAATATACGCCGCCTATCAAAATGCGGTCAAAAGCGCCAACGGGAACCCGACCGTGATTCTCGCCCATACCGTCAAGGGCTATGGTATGGGAAGCGAGCACGGCGAAGCCGACATGGAAGCGCACAACATCAAGACGATGGAGCCGGCCGGCCTCAAACGGCTTCGCGATCGCCTGGGAATTCCCGTCACCGACGAACAGCTCGAAAAAGGAATGCCCTATTATCGGCCAGGCGAAGATACCCCGGAAATGGCGTATCTTCATGCCCGGCGCCAACTTCTCGGCGGCTATCTACCCAGGCGTCGCATCGAGTACGAAACGCTCACCATTCCCGGACTGGGCGATAAGGTATTCACGAGTCAGCTCAAGGGGACGGGCGAACGCAAGGTGTCGTCGACCATGGCCTTCGTGCGCATATTGACAGGCCTGACCAAGCATCGAGAGCTGGGTGAGCGGGTGGTACCGATCATTCCCGACGAGGCACGCACCTTCGGCATGGAAGGCATGTTTCGTCAGCTGGGCATTTATGCGGCGAGCGGACAGAAGTACGAACCCGTCGATGCCGGCCAGATCATGTACTACCGGGAGGACATCAAGGGGCAGATCCTCGAGGAGGGCATCACTGAAGCTGGTGCGATGGCTTCCTGGATGGCGGCGGCCACTGCTCATGCCAATCACGACAAGATGCTGATTCCGTTCTATATCTACTACGCAATGTTCGGATTCCAACGTATCGGTGATCTCGCCTGGGCAGCCGGCGACATGCTGACACGCGGTTTCATGGTCGGTGGCACCGCCGGGCGTACCACCATCAACGGCGAAGGGCTCCAGCATCAGGACGGCCATAGCCATCTCATGGCGTCATCCATTCCCAACTGCCGAACCTACGACCCCACCTACGGCTACGAGATCGCCGTCATCATTCAGCACGGACTCAAGGAGATGTACGAACGCCATGAGGAGTGCTTCTACTATTTGACGATCATGAACGAGAACTATGCCCATCCGGCGATGCCCGAAGGTGCCGAGGAAGGCATCGTTCGGGGCATGTATCGGCTCAAGAAGGCCGAGAACTCTTCCAGCCCTCGGGTTCAGCTGCTGGGTTCGGGTACCATTTTGCGCGAGGCCGAAGCGGCCGCCGAACTGCTACTCGATTTTGGCGTGAGTGCGGATGTCTGGAGCGTCACCAGTTTCAACGAGCTGCGCCGCGAAGCGCTCGAGTACGACCGGCAGCGTTTTTTGAAGCCAAAAACCCAGCATGAGAAACCCTGGATCGCTCGGATGCTCGACGAGTGCGGCGGTCCCGTCATCGCGGCCACGGACTATATGAAGCTCTACGCCGATCAAGTGCGAGCCTGGGTGCCCGGAGATTATTACGTGCTGGGCACCGATGGCTTTGGGCGATCGGACAGCCGCGCCAAACTGCGCGCTTTCTTCGAGGTCGACCGCTACTACATTGCCTGGATGGCGCTCCATTCGCTCAGCGAGCAGGGCGAGATTGGTTTGGATCTGGTGGAAGAGGCGATGCAGCGCTTCGGTATCGATGCCGACAAGCTCTCGCCGTTGATCAGTTGATGTGACTTCAAGGCAGTTCAAGGGCGCTTCAAGGAGCGCCCGTTCAACGCAGCCTGACCAATAGGAGTTCGACCTTGAATAACGATAGCCGCCAAGCGCTCCGAAAGTGTGGCAAGAGCGAAGCTTTGCAAAAGAGCAGGTGCGAAAACCAGAAGGGGCGCCGCGTACACGCTACGCCCCTGGTGAAAATGTTGGCGCGTGAGCTGGGCGTGAATCTGGCCGATGTTACCCCGAGCGGGCCTGAAGGGCGCGTGCTGAAAAGGGATGTGTACGTGTTCGTTCGGCGTGTCATGGGCGAGCATGCCCGTTCGGTCGCTCGAAGGGGCGCTTGATCGAATGCACTAGAACGGCATATGAATTGATGCGCTCAGCTGATTGAGATGACTGAGCATGGGGTTGTCGATGCGCTCGTACTCCAGTCGGCTGACCAGGCGCTTGAGGGTCACAGTGGCGCCGAAGCCTTGCAGCATGGCGGTGCCGCCTTCGCTGCCGGTGGTGTCGCTCTGCCCACGCCACTCGGTGAGGCCGGACTTCGCATAGACACTGAAGGCGCCCATCCGAAGTCCGGCGACCAGTGCGCCGCCGAGGCTCAAGGTGTCCTGGATGAGCGGGGTCACGCTCGAGGAGGTGAAGACTTCCTCGCTTTCGCGGTAGGCGATTTCGGCGCCAATATCGAACTGGGTGGTGCGCCAGGGAGTGAAACCGGCGGTGAGACGAAAGCCCGAGGTGTAGCTTTCGATGCTGTCGAGGTTGCTGCCCTCGATCACCACGCCGTTGTCGAGCGCCAGCATTTCGCCTTCCTGCGTCGTGTAGGCCAGGGTGGGCAGCTCAGTGCTCAGGTAGATTGAATCATTGGCCAGGCTGCAAAACGATACCGTGATGCCGAGCACGCCGCAGAGAAGGGTGCTTGCCAAGCGCTGTGTTGGCATTGTTATGTCCTTTGTAAAAGCCAAGTCCCCCTCAAGACTAGCAACGCCCGCGGATTTCGACCACTTCAATCGCACGACGGGTCAAGTTTTCGAGCAGGTTCTCGCTCATTGCCTTGAAGCGCTCGCCGAACACCCAGTGGGGCGACAGCACCGGCGCCGATACGTCGCGCTCCTTGTCGCGCTGACGGGTGCGCCAGGCGCGGGCCGCGTCGCTCAGGTTCTCCACTTGCAACTGATCGAATCCACTGGCTTTCAGCTGGGTCAGCAGCGTCTCGAGCGACAGCAGGTGCGAGTGCTCGGCACAGGTTGCCCAGGGAACCGGGTAGCGCAGCGTCACGCCATCGCCTTGGGTCAGCTCGTGCAGCATCAGCTTGCCGCCGGGACGCAGTACGCGGTACGCCTGTTCGATCACGGCCCGTGGTTCCGGCATGTTCATCAGGCTGTGCTGGAAGATCACCGCATCGAAGCTATGGCGTCGAAAGGGCAGGCGGCGGGCGTCACCGGTGACCACGGCGTAGTCGTGGCGCGGCGCACAGAGACGTTTGATGCCCTCACTCAGTGCCCCGAAGCGGTGAGTGATGTCCAGCCCCGTCATCGTGAAGCCCCGCGAGGCGCCCAGGCGTACGAGCCCGCCGAGCCCCGCGCCGATATCCAGTACGCGCGGGTGCTCGGTAGGGTCGAGATGATCGAACAGTCGGTTGGACGCCGCTAGCCCGCCGATATGTAGTTGATCGAGCGGGGCGAGCTGGTAGGCGGTGGCGCCGTTCGGGTAGTGGCGCTTGATCTGCGCGAGCACCTCTTCGTCGCGAAGCGCTTGGTGATAGTGCTCTGTGAGCCCGCGCGAGATGCTCACGACAGCGTCGCTCGATCGAGCCCTAGCTCCTCGGTGGAGATCTCGCGCATCTTGAACTTCTGGATCTTGCCGGTCACCGTCATCGGGAATTCGTCGACGAACTTGAAGTAGCGCGGGATCTTGAAGTGGGTGATCTTGTCCTTACAGAACGCGCGCAGCGCCTCGTCGGTGATCTCGCCGGCGCTCGGGTCCAGGCGCACCCAGGCAATCAGCTCCTCGCCGTACTTCTCGTCGGGCACGCCGGTCACCTGTACATCCAACACGGCCGGGTGAGTGTAGAGAAACTCCTCGACCTCCTTGGGGTAGATGTTCTCGCCGCCGCGAATCACCATGTCCTTGATCCGCCCGACGATCGACAGATACCCCTCGTCGTCCATGATCGCAAGGTCGCCGGTGTGCATCCAGCCGGCGCTGTCGATGGCATCCTCTGTGGCCTGCTCGTTGTTCCAGTACCTGAGCATTACGCTGTAGCCGCGGGTGCAGAGCTCGCCGATCTCACCCCGGGGCAGCACGGCGCCGCTGCCGGGGTCGATGATCTTGCTCTCCAGGTGCGGCTGGGTGCGGCCCACGGTGGAGACGCGCTTGTCGATGGGATCGAAGGTGCCGGTCTGGGCGGAGACCGGGCTCGTCTCGGTCATGCCGTAGGCGATCTGCACGCCTTTCATGTTCATCTTCTCGATTACCTGCTTCATCACCGACGCCGGGCAGATCGAGCCCGCCATGATGCCGGTGCGCAGCCCCGAGAAGTCGGTCGCGGCGAAATCCGCGTGCTCGAGCTCGGCGAGAAACATGGTGGGCACGCCATAAAGCGCCGTGGCGCGCTGCTCGTGCACCGCCTTGAGCACCTGCCCGGCGTCGAAGCCTTCACTTGGGTAGATCATCGCCGCACCATGGGTCATGCAGCCCAGGTTGCCCATCACCATGCCGAAACAGTGGTAGAGCGGCACCGGAATCACCAGCCGGTCTTTTGATGTGAACCCCATGCTCTCGGCCACAAAAAAACCGTTATTGAGAATGTTGTGATGCGAAAGCGTGGCGCCCTTGGGAAAGCCGGTGGTACCGGAGGTGTACTGGATGTTGATCGGGTCGTCGAATTGAAGCGTGGCCTGAAGCGTCTCGAGCGTGCTCTGCTCGACCCGGTCCGCCTCACCGAGCATGTCCTGCCAGCGCCACATGCCCGGATGGCGCTCATCGCTCAGGTTCACCACGCACTCGAGCTGGGAGAGGCGCTGCGAGCGTAGCGCGCCGGGCTCGCACTCCTGAAGCTCCGGGGCGAGCTCATTGAGCATGGCGCGGTAGTCCGCACTCTTGAAGCGGTCGGCGCAGATCAGAAAGCGCGCGCCGGACTGGTTCAGGGCGTAGTCGAGCTCGCTGGTGCGGTAGGCCGGGTTGATGTTGACCAGAATCGCGCCGATCTTGGCGGTGGCGAACTGGGTCAGCGCCCACTCCGAGCAGTTGGGCGCCCAGATGCCGACGCGGTCGCCGCGCTGAACGCCGAGCGCCAGCAGCGCCCGGGCACAGCGATTGACCTCCTCGTGAAACTGGCGATAGCGCCAGTGCACGTTCTGATGCAGCACGATCAGCGCATCGTTGTCCGGGTACCGGGCGGCGATCTGGTCGAACTTGTCACCGATGGTCATCCCCAGCAGCGGCTTGTCGGCGACGCTGCTGGTGTAGCTGGGAAGCGTTGGCATCTTCGGCGCCATGGTATCTCTCCTGATTGTTGTTGTCGGATTTTACAGGTTCAGGTTTCTGGTATCAGCGCGAGCGCAGGGCCCTGGCGACC
>NZ_JAMZBD010000037.1:0-12256 GCF_024158685.1 Halomonas sp. 707D4
CGCTTTCACGCAGCGGCGAGCTTGCCGATCGGGCCGCGCGCTGGCTCGCCGACGAGCCTGAAGCTGCCAGCATCGTCGACCTGGGGTGCGGGCGCGGCAGCAACCTGCAGTTTCTTGCCCCGCGTATTCGAGGCGCGCAGCGCTGGCAGCTTCTCGATCACGACGAATCCCTGCTGGACGAGGCGCGCGAACGCGCCCATCGCCTCGCCCAGAAAGCCACGCTCTCCCTCACGGTCGACACGCACTGCACATCGCTTGCCGACCTTGGCCATCCGGCGCTCGCCGAGGCTCGGCTGGTGAGCGCCTCGGCGCTTCTCGACCTGGCCTCTCGCGAGTGGTTGGAGGCGCTGGCCGAGCGCTGCGCGGCGAACCGCCAGGCGCTCCTGGTCGCGCTCAGCGTGACGGGGCAGTGGTGCTTTCTGGATCGCGCGGGCCAGCCGCTGGACGACGAGGACGATCGCTGGGCGCTGGCGCTGTTCAACGCCCATCAGCAGCGCGACAAGGGCTTGGGGGGCGCCTTGGGCGGCGCGGCGCACCCGGCACTGATGGAGGCCCTTGCCGGGCAGGGTTATCGGGTCGAAGAGGCGGCCACTCCCTGGCACCTGAGCGCCGACGAGCCAAGCCTTCGCCCGATGATGCACGCCCTGGTGGAAGGGTGGGCCGAGGCGCTCACCGAACAGGCGCCGGAAGAGGCCAAGCGCATCGCGGCGTGGCGCGATGCCCGCTGGGCGTCGTTGGCGGCCGGCGAGCTGGGGGTATGGGTAGGGCATCAGGATCTTCTCGCGTTACCGGCGCAGAAGGGCTGATCGTGAACGTGCTGGCGTGGTTGAAAACCCCTTGGGTACAGCGCGGAGTGATCAGCGTGGCGCTGCTGGGTGCCGTCGCCCTGTGGGTCGACCCTGGCGAGGTGATGCAGGAAGTGCGCCGGCTATCGCCTGGGTGGGTAGTGCTGGCGCTGGGCATCAGTGTGCTGCAAGTCATGCTGAGTGCCTGGCGCTGGCGATTCACCGCGGGGCTTCTGGGCGTGCCCTTGCGCTTTCGCTACGCGCTGCGTGAGTACTACCTGGCCCTGCTGATCAATCAGCTATTACCCGGTGGCGTGATGGGCGATGCCGGGCGTGCGCACCGCCACGCCCGCCAGGCAGGCTCACGCGGCAGCGCCTGGCGCGCGGTGGTGCTGGAGCGTGCCTCGGGTCAGGCTGCCGTGGCGCTTCTGGTCGTCGTCGTGTTGGCGCTGTCACCGCTCTGGCACCAAGCGCTGGGCGCGACCGGACTGCTGGTCGCCACCGCGGTGCTGATTGGGGTGGCCGCGACCGTGGCGCTGCTCGTGGCCTGGCTTGGACGAGCGGGACGGTCACGGCTGCCGCGCTGGTGCCTCGCCTTCGGGCGCGACCTGCGCCGTGGCCTGCTCAGACACCGTGTCTGGTACTGGCAGTTATGTTCATCTCTTGCCATTGTTATGAGTTATGGGCTGGTCATGGTGTGTGCGGCGCGCGCCATTGGGGTCGAGCTTGCGACCGTGGACATCCTGGCACTCACTCCGCCGCTGCTGCTGGCCATGCTGGTGCCTCTTTCCATCGCCGGCTGGGGGCTGCGCGAAGGCGCGGCGGCGAGTATATGGCTGTTCGTCGGCCTGCCGTCCGCCCAGGGAGTCGCCATTTCGCTTGCCTATGGAGTGCTGGTGATGCTATCGAGCCTGCCGGGGATCTGGGTCGCCTTCGGTCGTCGGCACCGGGCCACGCCCATCGGTGGCGGTGAAACCCAGGTCGACGTCGAAAAGCGTGTCGTTTCCGCAGGCGAAGGTACGCATCCGGGGACGCAGCGCGCTCTCCAGCGTCGTGATCGGAGTCATCTGAAGGCCCGGGCGGCCCGAGCCGATCAGAAGCGGCGCCACCAGAAGGTGCAGATAGTCGAGCGCTCCCGCCTCCACGAACTGGGAGACGGTGATGCCACCCCCTTCGACCAGTATGCGCCGGTAACCGCAGCGGTGCAGCAGCGCGATCACCACCGCCGGGTCGAACTGGCCGGCGTCGTTCAGCGCCAGTTCGTGACGGATGGCGTGGCTTTTTGGCAGCGAGAGGCCGGGGCCGGTGAGGTGCAGCGTGGGCGGCGTCGCGCTCTTGAACAGACCAAGATGGCCACCCACCCGCCCACGCGGGTCGAGCACGACCCGCGCCGGGTGAGCGCCACTCACGTGGCGCACCGTGAGCTGCGGGTCATCGGCGCAGGCGGTGCCGGCGCCCACCACGACGGCGTCCGCCAGCGCCCGCAGACGATGCAGATGGGCCAGCGCCTCGAAACCGTTGATGTAGTGGGAGTGACCGCTTTCGGTGGCGATGCGGCCATCGAGGCTCTGGCCGAGCTGGGCCAGCGTCCAGGTATCGCGCCTGGCCAGCGGCAGCAAGCAATCCAGCAGCGCGGCGGCGGCGTCGCTCATCGGCGCCTCGCTCGTCCAGCTACCTTCGCCGCGGGTGTCGATGGGCACCTCGCTTGCTGCGCCGTCGCGAACGGCCAGCAGAAAGCGCCAGGCGGCATCCACCTCGATCCTCTCGCCCTCGGGCGCGAAACTCGTAACACCAACGGAGTCGGGCATGACGTCCTCTCGATAAGACCATCGCTCCATCATGCTAGGGCCGAGTGGCCAACGCAAGCGCACACCGCCCGATACGCCAGGCAATCAGGAGGCCTACATGTACCACATTGAACGTGCCATTTTCGATATTCGCCGCGGCCTACCCGTCGTGCTCGACACCGGCGAAGAGCGCCTGCTGGTTCAGGCGCTGGAGGGCAGCGACTCCGTCGAGGCCCTGTCACGGCTTTCCGGTTCGCGCCCGACGATGGTCCTGACCCGCCACCGTCTGGCGGCGCTGGGCATGTCGCTCAAGGCCGAGGCGGCGAGCCTGCCGCTGTCCGAACAGATGAGCGCAAGCGACCTGCACCGCCTGGCGCTGTCGCAAGGCGAAGGCAAGACGCCGGGCGCGCTGCTCAGCGGCCTGAAACCGGCGGGCGTGGGCGAGCGCGGCGCGGTCACCCTGATGCGCCGGGCGCTGCTGGTGCCCGCCGCGCTCTGCGCGGTGGTCAGTGACGAGCAGGCGAGCGCCATCGACGAGCGCCTGGCCAGCGGCGAGCTGCTCGAAGTGGATGCACGCGAGGCCGAGAAGTGCCTGGCGGGAGCGCCGGGTATGCTCAACCGGGTGAGCGAGGCGCGCATTCCGCTGGAAGACGCCGCCGAGAGCCGTTTCGTGCTGTTTCGCGAGCCGGACGGGCTGCGTGAGCACGTGGCGGTGGTGATCGGTGATCTTTCACGTATCGAGGGGCCGGTGCCGCTGCGCCTGCACTCGGCCTGCCTGACCGGCGATCTGTTCGGCAGCCTGCGCTGCGACTGCGGGGAGCAGCTTCGCAACGCCGTGAGTGACATCCAGGCCATGGGAGGCGGGGTACTTCTGTACCTGGCCCAGGAGGGGCGCGGCATCGGCCTTGCCAACAAGCTGCGCGCCTATACGCTGCAGGATGCCGGTCTGGATACGGTGGATGCCGATCAGGTGCTGGGCTTCGGTGACGACGAGCGCCAGTACGCCGTGGCCGTGGACATGCTGCGCGCGCTTGCCATCGACAAGGTGCAGCTTCTGACCAACAACCCGCTGAAAATGAAGGCGCTCGAAGAGGGAGGGGTCGAAGTGGTGTCACGTCAGGCGCTCTATGGCAGCGTGACCGACCAGAATCACCGCTACCTGAGCGCCAAGGCGAGTCGTGCCGGACATCTGCTCGACGAAGTGCTCGCCGGTCGCACTCGCTAGGCGAACCGGTCCCCGCAAGTGACGCTTGCGGGGGCGTCTCAGCGGCCGTGCAGCGGCGGCAGTGCGGCGGTCTCGGCGATGACCCGGGCGAGCCCGGCCCCGTAGTGCTCCACCAGCCGCCGGCCGAGGTCGGCATCGGCGCCGGTGGCGTCTCCCGCTACGCCGTGAAGGCTTAAATCCTCACCCATCCAGGCGTAGGCCGCCGCGCCTTCGGGGCCCAGCAGGTGCTCCGGCGTCTCGGGGCGGGCTGGTGCTGCGCGAACGTAACCTTCCATGTGTACCTGTGACGGCGCCAAGTGCAGCATCATGGCCGTCTCCAGAAGCCCCCCGTGCAGCCCGAAGCGAAGCTCGTCGGCCTCGATCGCCCCAGCCAGGGGGGGCAGGCGCGTGTAGGTCGCCTTGACCACGCGCAGCTCGAAGCGCTTGCGCAGCGTCAAGGCCGCCAGATCCATCACCGCCTTGTTGCCGCCGTGGGCGTTGAGCAGCACCAGTTTCCTGATGCCGGCGCGTGCCACGCTTTCGCCGTAAGCCTCGAGGGTGGCGATGGCGAGTGCCGGTGGCAGGCTCAAGGTGCCGGCAAAGTGAGAGTGCTCGTCGCTGGCGCCGACCGCCAGCGACGGCAGGCAGAGCACCTCCAGGTCGGGATCGATCATCTCGAGCATCGCTTGCTGCAGCCCTTCACCGATGATCAGGTCGGTCCCCAGGGGCAGGTGGCTACCGTGCTGTTCGATAGCGCCCAGGGTCAGGATCGCGACCGGGTCGCGGGCAGCCAGTGCCTGAAGTCGTGGCGCGGTCAGCGCCTGCCAGTGATGAATCATGCCTCTCCTGGAGTGAAACCGGTTCCGGCAGCGAAGGCGAGAAGGGAATGATCGGCTCCGCCCTGGTCGAGCCAACCGGTGATCGCGCCTTCAGGTTGCCTCATCAGTGGGGTTCCTTGGCCGAGTCGATGCTCGGGCGACGATCGAACTGGCGAAACGACTGGCAGGGCATGTCGCCGAGCAGCTCCAGGGGCAGTGGCGTGGCGCTACCTTCGAGCGGTGCTCGAACCGCACCCGGCTCGTCACTGCGCGCGCCGAGCGCGGCGAAGTCCCGCAGCAGCGCAGGCTTGAAAGCGATGCTCGGCGTCTTCAGGAGGCCCAGGCGGTAGGCGAGCACGCCTCCCCAGGTACCGCTGCTGGAGTACTTGACGATGGGGGCGGCGGCGACCAGGCCAAACCACGCCGGCGAAAGCCAGGCGAAGGCGGAAGGAGAGAGCAGGTACAGCGCCCCGGCCCAGGCGACACCGCAAATGGTCATCCAGCCGGTATGCCACCAGGTCTCGTTCCAGGTCAGCGAGCGCTCGCCGCGATGCTGGGTCTGCCACTCGATGGAGCGCCCCAGCAGCACGTTGACGATGAACAGCGTATGCCAAGCCATCATCAAGGGGGCGATCAGGGCCGCGAACACCAGTTCCAGCACCACGCTCACGGTCAGCTTGAAGCGACCGCCGAAGGCGCGAGGGCACTGCCCGAGGGTCAGCAGCAGGCCAAGGAGCTTGGGGGCGACCAGCATGAACAGCGTGACCGACAAAAGCCCGGTGGAAAGCGGCTGGGGTAGCGGCGCGCCGGTGGCGCTGCCCATGGCCTGTACGCCGATCAAGAGGCTCGTGCATACCAGAAGCCCGAGCCATACCACCGATGACAAATACGCGAAGGCGCCGAACAAGAAGTGCAGCCGGCTGATGGGATGAAAGCCCGCGCCGCTCAGCAGGCGCAGATGCTGCAGGTTGCCCTGCAGCCAGCGCCGGTCGCGCTTGGCGAAATCCAGGAGATTGCTCGGCATGGCCTCGAAGCTGTTGTGCGAGGCGCCGGTGAGCGGGGATTCATGGGAGACCGCCGTGGTGGCCGAGGTGTCCAGCAGTACCTTCCAGCCGCCGCGCTTCAAGAGCGCCGCTTCGACGAAATCGTGACTCAGTACCTCGCCGCCCAGCGGAGCCTTGCCGGGTAGGGCGGGCAGCCCTGCGTGGGCCATGAAGGCGCGCACGCGAATGATGGCGTTGTGCCCCCAGTAGTTGGCCGCATCGCCTTGCCAGAAGCTCTGCCCCGCGGCCAGCATGGGACTGTAGAGGGCGGAGGCGAGCTGGGTGAAGCGCCCGAACAGGGTGCGCTGGCCCACGGGAATCGGCACTGTCTGGATCAACCCGACATCGGGCTCGCGCTGCATGCGGTGAACCATGTGCAGAAGGGTCGCGCCGCTCATCAGGCTGTCGGCGTCGAGCACGACCATGTAGTCGTAGCGCCGGCCCCAGCGTCGGCAGAATTCGGCGATGTTGCCCGCCTTGCGCCCCTGGTTCTCCTCGCGGCGGCGATAGTAGACATTGATCTGGCCCGCCAGGCGCTGCTGCAGCGCCGCCACGTGGGCAGCCTCTTCGTCGGCCTGGGCGGCTTCCTGGGTGTCGCTGAGAATGAAGACATCGAAGTGATGGTGAATGTTGATGGCGCCGGCCATGCTGTGGGCGTCGGCCTGCTTGAGCAGCGAACGGCAGGTCGCCTCGAGCCCCGCGATGGTAGGAACCGGCGGCTCGGCGTAGATGGGCATGACGAGCGCCGTCTTGCTGACTAGCTGGTAGGCGTTGGGCGAGGCAGGACGCTGGCGGCGCAGGGTCAGCGGGTCCAGGCGCAGCGCGCACAGCACGAAGCCGCACACTGCGCCCCAGAAGGCCATGGCGATCCAGCCGAAGGTGAGCACGAACAGCGCGAGCGTGGCCATCTGCCAGCCCAGGGCTAGATCGGCCACCACGCGCAGCATGGCGAAGAAGCCGGCTACGCTCGAGGCCAAAACCACCAGGGCAAATAGCGTGCGTCGTGCAGCGAGACCGGGAATACGCACCTCGGTATTGATCTTCTCAGGCATCGGGGTACCACACATAGTTCCAGGTTTCGCTGATCGGCTGGTCGTCGAGCTCCAGCCGCAGGCGGATGTCGGTCATCTTGTCGGCGGGAACGCGAAAACTGGCGCGCCACTGTCGATCCGGCAGGGCCAGTACGTGGGGTTCGCGCACGTCGCCGCTGCTGGTCTCGAGGTAGAGCTGCACGTCCGCTTCACTTGACAGCGCATCGAGCTCCCCACCGGAGAAGTCGACGATGAACTGGCGCTCGTGCTGCCCGGGAGCCTCGGCATTGCCAGCGATGCCGGCCTGCCCCTGGCGGGTGCGAATCACCCGGGCCAGGTCGTGCTCCTGCGGGGTGCCGTTCAGGGTATAGGTGCTGTAGTGAAAGCGTTGCGACTCACCGGCGTTCAAGCGCGTGTCGCTGACCCAGTAGGCGACGATGTTGTCGTGGGTCTCGTCGGGCGTGGCGATCTCGACCAGTTCGACGTGGCCCGCCCCCCACTCCTCCTGCGGTTCGACCCACTGGCTCGGGCGACGGTGGTACTGCGCTTCCATGTCCAGGTAGTGACTGAAGTCGCGCTCGCGCTGCATCAGGCCGAAGCCGGCCGGATCCTCGTCGCTGAACAGCGAAAGATGCAACTGCTCGGGGTTGTCGAGGGGGCGCCAGATCCATTCGCCGGCGCCGGTGTGCATCAAGAGGCCGTCGGAGTCGTGCACCTGGGGCCGGAAATCCTCCGGCGGACTGGGCGTGGCCTCGCCAAAGGTGAACATGCTGGTCAAGGGAGCAATGCCAAGCTTGTCGATGTCCTCGCGGGCGAACAGCGCGACCTCGACGTCCATCCGAGTCTGCTCGCCCGGGGTCAGCGTGAACCGGTAGGCCCCGCTGAGCGACGGGCCGTCGAGCAGCGCCAGGAAGGTGATGGCCGTGGCGTCTTCGTCTGGCTTGAAGAACCAGAACTCGCGAAACTCGGGAAACTCCTCTTCTTCTGCGAGGGCGGTATGGATGGCAACGCCGCGCGTGGAGAGGCCGTAGACCTGGCCCTGGCCGACCAGTCGAAAGTAGTTCGACCCCAGAAACACCGCGACCTCGTCGTGGTACTCGTCGCTGTTGAGCGGGTAGTGCAGGCGAAAGCCGGCGTGGCCGCTGCCGCTCAGGTCATGATCGAGCAGCTCCCGGGCAGCGCCTTCGTAGGTGTAGTCGTCGGTGTCGAAACGGATCGGCTCGACTTCGCCGCCGTCGATGACGTTGAGCTTGATGGGGTGGGGAAACAAAAAACCGCTGTGGAAGAGCTGCAGCGAAAACGGGCTTTCGTCTCGCCAGTAGGCGCGTTCGGGATCGAAGCGAATCTGGCGGTAGGTGTCGTAACTCAGGTTCTGGAGCGGCTCGGGAAGCGTTGCCTCGGGTGCCTCGAAAGGCGCCTCGGCGAGCGCTTCGGCACGAGCGATGACGTCCTCGAACGTGATGTCACTGGCCTGCGCGAACGGCGCGCCAAAGATGCCCAGCGATACGATCCATTGAATGGTAGTGCGACCCCTCATGGGTGAGTTCCTTTCGATTCACGGTCAGCGTCAGTCGACCTGACGGCGTTATAATTCAGGGTATGGCTATTTCAAGGCCGACGATTCTGACTATAGTTAACCCGCCTAGCGCGGGTTCGAGCACTCCTTGCCACGCTGCAAAACTACTATAGTGGCTCTGCCGCGTCTAATGTTGTGCTGCTTTGCACTGCATCGATCACCCGACACTGCCACTTTGTTCTCAGAAGGTTTCTTCATGCTCCCAGGGTATTCATGTTCCGCCTTCTGATCGCCGCCTTGTCTCTCAACGTGTTGCTCGTCGCTCCACTCTGGTGGCGCAACGGCGACCTCGGTGTACCGATGATCGCCCTGGAAGCCTGGGTGCTCGCGCCGCTGTTGCTGCTCGTCCCCGGCGGGCGGCTGCGCCGTTTGCTGGTCGGGCTGGTGATGCTTCTGGCGGGACTCGTCAGCGCTGCCAACCTGGGCGATGCCGCCACGCATACCGCGTTCGGTCGCTCGCTCAACCTGTATCTCGATCTACCGCTGCTGCGCTCGGTCCATGATCTGCTAGTATGTAATGTAGGCCAGTTGGCGGGAGTTTTCATAATGGCCCTGGCGGGGCTTTCGATGTTCGCCGCGCTGGTATTCGTCGCCACTTTGCTGTGCCCACGGCGCGCCTGCTCGCCGCGCCGCTTGCCGGGACAGTTCGCCGTGGTGCTGGCGATCGGCGCCCTCACGCTTGCCGTGCTCGAGTACAGCGGCCACCGGGTGCTGGCGAAATCGGCGCTGCCCATGGTCGATACCCTGCGTTTTCAGGTCGAGCAGGTGATGGCCACGCACCGGGCGCGACAGAGCTTCGAGAAGCAACTGGCGCAGTCGCCGCTCGAGGCGAGGGCGCTCTCGGGTCTCGAGGGGCGCAACGTCCTGATCACCTTCATCGAGTCCTATGGCGTCTCGGCGATCGACGACCCGCGCTACCGCGATCTTTTGCGCGATACGCTGGCCGAGATGGACGAGCGCCTGGCGGCGCGCGGCATCGGCGTCGTCTCCGGGCTGCTCGAGGCGCCGATGCGCGGCGGACAGTCCTGGCTCGCCCATGCCACCGTCCTGAGCGGGCGCTGGATCGACAACCAGCTCTGGTATCGTCTGATGCTCGACAGCAACCGCGCCACCCTGGTGGACGACTTTCGCGTCACCGGCCAGCGCTCGCTTGCGGTAATGCCGGCGATCACCCTGGCCTGGCCCGAAGGCATCGCCTATGGTTTTGACGAGATACGCGCGGCGCGCGACATTCCCTACGCCGGCCCGCGGCTCAACTGGGTGACCATGCCCGACCAGTTCACCCTCGACTACGTGCTCAGGCAACACCTCGATGGCCCGCCACTGTTCGCCCAGATCACGCTGATCTCGAGCCACGCCCCCTGGACGCCGATCCTGCCGGTGCTGGAGAACTGGTCGATGATCGGCAACGGTGCGATCTACGCGCCCTGGGAGAACGCCAGCGACCCGCCGGAGGTGCTCTGGCAGGACCTGGAGCGCATTCGTGATCACTACGGCTGGTCGGTGGACTACTCGGTCAAGGTGACCGGGCGCTTCGCCGAGCGGGCGGTGGGCGACGACACCTTGCTGATCGTGCTGGGCGATCACCAGGCGGCGCCGCTGATCACCGGCGAAGGCGCCAGCGCCGCGGTGCCGGTGCACGTCATGAGCCGCGACCCGGCGCTGCTCGATGCCTTTCGTGCCCGAGGGTTCGTGGACGGCACTCTGCCCAGGCTCGACAGGCTCGACGACGTGCCCAGGATGAGCGAGCTGCGCCACTGGCTGCGCGAGGATTTCGGTGCGATGAACGACTGACCAGGGGAACGACTGATCAGGGGAACGACTGACCAAGGGAGAGGCCGATGTTACCAGTGATACTCAGCGGGGGAAGTGGAACGCGGCTCTGGCCGCTCTCGCGCGAACAGAGCCCCAAGCAGTTCTTGCGACTGACCTCGTCGCTCAGTCTGCTGCAGCGAACCCTCGTGCGGCTGGACGGACTCGAGAGCGAGACGCCACTGTTGATGGGCCATCACGCCCACCGCTTCCTGATGGCCGAGCAGCTACGCGAGATCGATCGCCCCGGCACCCTGGTGCTCGAGCCCGAGGGCCGCAACACGGCACCGGCGATCGCCTGCGCGGCGCTGCTGGCAGGCCGCGACGAGGCCGACCCCTTGCTGCTGGTACTGCCCGCCGACCACGAGATCGAGGACGAGGCGGCCTTCGCCGAAAGCGTCGCGCGCGCGCAGGCGCTGGCCGAGCAGGGCTACCTGGTCACCTTCGGCGTGGTGCCGACGCGAGCGGAGACCGGCTACGGCTACATCCGCTGCGGCGAAGCCCTCGAGGGTGGCTACCGGCTGGCGAGCTTCATCGAGAAGCCGGACGCCGAGCGGGCGGCGGCGCTCGTGGCCCAGGGCGACACGCTCTGGAACAGCGGCATGTTCCTGCTGCGCGCCTCGCACTACCTCGAGGAGCTCGAGCGGCTACGCCCGGACATCCTGGCGGCCTGCCGGGCGGCGATAGAGGGCGCCCATCGCGATCTGGACTTCCTGCGCCTGGGCGAGGCGGCGTTCGCCGAGTGCCCGAGCGAGTCGATCGACTACGCGGTGATGGAGCAGTGTCGCCACGCCGCGGTCGTGCCCCTGGACGCGGGCTGGAGCGATATCGGCAGTTTCGATGCGCTCTGGGCGGCCAGGGCACCGGACGCGGCTGGCAACGTGGTCGACGGCGACGCCGTGCTCAGCGACACCCGCGACTCGCTGGTCATCGCCCGCCACCGGCTGGTCGCGACCCACGGAGTGGAGGACCTGGTGGTGGTGGAAACGCCGGACAGCGTGCTGGTGACCCGACGCGAACACGCCCAGCAGGTCAAGGGGCTGGTCGCGCAGCTTGCCCTGGCCGGGCGGGAGGAGGCGCACAGCGCCGCCCAGGTGCACCGGCCCTGGGGCAGCTTCCAGTCGATGGACAGCGGCGAGCGCTACCAGGTCAAGCACATCACCGTGACGCCCGGCGGGCGGCTGTCGCTGCAGCGCCACCACCACCGGGCGGAGCACTGGGTGGTGGTCAGCGGCACCGCCCGCGTCACCATCGAGGAGCGCACCTTTCTGGTCAGCGAGAACCAGTCCACCTACATTCCCATCGGCGCGCAGCATCGGCTCGAGAATCCCGGCAAGATACCGCTGGAGCTGATCGAGGTGCAGTCGGGAAGCTATCTGGGCGAGGACGACATCGAGCGCCTGGACGACGTCTACGCCCGTTCCAGCGACGAGAACTAGCGGGCGCGGCGTGCGATGTCGAAAGGCGAGGCAGGGTAGACGAAACAGAGGCAGCGAGACAGCGTCAGTAGAGCCGGTAATCGCTGGCGTTGGCCACGCCCTCGGCTTCCTCGACCACCTTGCGATAGCGCTTGTACTCCCACTGGTACTGCGCCGGATCGAGGGCGATCGACGCCTCGACGCTCGCGTTGACGCCGGTGGCGGAGGTCGCGTCGTCCTCGCTGTAGACCCGCTCGTCGGCGTCGAGGAAATGAATCACGAACCCCTTGCCCGGCACGCGCAGCGCCATGCCGGTCACCACCCGCGCCTGGGTGCGGGCGACCAGCTTGGGCAGAAGCGTGGCGGTGTAGGCCGGGCGCTCGAAGAACGGCGCGAACACGCCGCTGCCCCAGTCCGGCTCCTGGTCCGGCAGGATGCCGATCGCCTCAGAGCGCTTGAGGGCTTTGAGAAGCGCCGCCACGCCGCGCGAGTTGGTCGGCACGAGGCTCGCCCCCATGCGCTCGCGGCCGTGGCGGATGATGGGTTCGAGATCGGCGATCTTGGGCGGCTCGTACATGGCGGTGAAGGGAAAGTGGCTCGACAGCCAGAAGTTGAGCACCTCCCAATTGCCGAAGTGCGGTGCCAGCACGATCACGCCGCGCCCCTGGGCGCGGGCATCGTCGAGCTTGTCGCGCCCGTGGACCGCCAGGATGTGCGCCTCGACCCTGGCCGGCGAGGCGATCCAGGCGTGGCCGAGCTCGAGCATGGTGGCCGCCGAGTGG
>NZ_JAMZBD010000038.1:0-12163 GCF_024158685.1 Halomonas sp. 707D4
AAGCGGCGGTGCGCCTGCAGCGCCAGCGCCTCAAGCGTCGACACCCCGACCAGCGGACGATCGAGCCCGAAGGCCAGCCCCTGGGCGGCGCCGGCGGCGATGCGCAGCCCGGTGAACGACCCCGGCCCGTGGCCGTAGGCAATGGCATCGAGGTCGGCGGGGGTGATGCCCGCCTCGCCCAGCACCTCATCCACCATGGGCAGCAGGCGCTGGGTATGGGCGCGAGGGGTATGCTCGCAGCGGGCCAGGCACTCGCGAGCCTCGCCCTCGGCGCGAATCAACGCCGCTGAACACTCGCTCGACGAGGCGTCCAGGGCGAGAAGGTATGACGGCATAGCGACTCGGTACTCCAGAAAGAGAGCGCGTGGCCGCGCCGGGGCCAGAGGCCCACGGCGACGGACGCTTTAGAGGGAGGGTGTCAGCTCAGCGCTTCCTTCACCTGACGGGTAATGTCAGCCACGCTGCCCACGCCTTCGACGCGGTGATACTGCGGCGCCGCCTCGGGCTCTGTGGCCGCCCACTGCTGGTAGTAGTCGACCAGCGGCGCGGTCTGGTCGTGGTAGACCGAGAGGCGATTGCGTACGGTGGACTCCTGGTCGTCCTCGCGCTGGATCAGGGCTTCGCCGGTGACGTCGTCGCGGCCCGGCTCCTTCGGCGGATTGTGATCGACGTGGTAGACGCGCCCGGAGGCGGGATGCACGCGCCGACCGGCCAGGCGGTTGACGATCTCCTCGTCGGGCACGGCGATCTCGAGCACGTGGTCGAGCTTCACGCCGCCCTCCTTCATGGCGTCCGCCTGGGGGATGGTGCGCGGGAAACCATCGAACAAAAAGCCGTTCTCGCAGTCCGGCTGGCTGATGCGCTCCTTGACCAGGTCGATGATGATGTCGTCGGAGACCAGCCCGCCGCTGTTCATGATTTCCTTGACCTTGAGGCCGAGCTCAGTGCCATCCTTGATCGCGGTACGCAGCATGTCGCCGGTGGAGATCTGCGGGATCTTGAACCGCTCGCAAATGAATTGGGCCTGGGTTCCCTTGCCCGCGCCGGGGGCACCCAACAGGATCAAACGCATGGCACTGCTCCTAATGTCATAGATTCTAATGTCATAGATTCGTCAAAGTGAATAGAGGGACAATAACCGGGCCTCCCAGGCGGCACAACTCCCCAAACGCCGCATGGACGCGGTTTTTTTCATCCGGCCCGGCACTCGTTCTCGATCATGGGCGCGAAAACGCAAACGGCGCCCATGAAAATGGGCGCCGTGAGCGGTCCGTCGCTGTGCGTCAGAGCAGCAGGCGACGGATATCGGTCAGCACATCGGCCAAAAACGCCGTGAAGCGTGCCGCGTCCGCACCGTTGATCGCGCGGTGATCGTAGGAGAGCGACAGCGGCATCATCAGCCGTGGCTGGAAGGCAGCGCCATCCCAGACCGGCTTCATCTGCGCCTTCGACACCCCGAGGATCGCCACTTCCGGCGCGTTGACGATCGGCGTGAAGGCCGTGCCACCGATCGAGCCAAGGCTCGAGATGGTGAAGCAGCCGCCGGTCATCTCGTCGCGCTTGAGCTTCTTGCTCTGCGCCTTCTTGCCGAGCTCCGCCATCTCTTTGGCGATCTCGATCAAGGACTTCTTGTCGGCGTCGCGCAGCACCGGCACCATCAGGCCGTCCGGGGTATCGACCGCGATACCGATGTGGACGTACTTCTTCCACACCAGCGTGTCGCCGTCGCCCTTGAGGCTGACGTTGAACTGCGGGAACTTCCGGAGCGCGAAGGCGCAGGCCTTGACCAGAAACGGCAGCGGCGTGAGCTTGGCGCCCTGGGCCTCGGCTTCGGCCTTCATCGACTTGCGGAACGCCTCGAGCTCGGTGATGTCGGCTTCGTCGAACTGGGTCACGTGAGGCACGTTGAGCCAGCTGCGATGCAGGTTGGTCGCGCCCATCTTGAGCAGGCGACCCATCGGCTTCTCTTCCACTTCACCGAACTGGCTGAAGTCGACTTCCGGCACCGCCGGAATGCCGGCACCGCCGGTTGCCGCGCCGCTCTGGGCCGGTGCACTGGCCTTTTGCGACAGCGCCTGCTTGACGTAGGCCTGCACGTCCTCTTTCAGGATGCGCTCTTTCGGGCCGCTGGGCTTGACCAGCCCCAGGTCGACACCGAACTCGCGCGCCAGCATGCGCACCGCGGGCCCTGCGTGCACCAGCTTGCCGTCGCGCGGCTTGTGCGCGGCCATGGCCGCTTCGGGGCTGGGCGAGCCGGCAGGCGTCTCGCTCTTGCGAGTTTCCTGCTTCTGCTCGGCCTTCGGCGCGTCGCTCTTCTGGGCTTTCGGCGCGGGCTTGTCGGCCTGCTTCTTGGCTTTGGCGCTTCCCGCCACCTCGATGTAGGCGATGAGATCGCCTTCGGAGACGGTATCGCCCTCCTTCACGGTGAGCTCGAGGAGCTTGCCTTTGAAGGGGCTGGGCACGTCCATCGAGGCCTTGTCGGACTCCAGCGTGATCAGTGCGTCTTCTGCCTCGATCTCGTCGCCGACGGTGGCGGCGATCTCGATGATCGGCACGTCCGAGGCACCGGAGAGATCCGGTACGCGGACCTCCTTGCGCTCGGGCTCGCCGCTGCTCTGATCGTCGTCGGCCTGCTCGTCGGCGGCGTCGTCCTGGGCGTCCGCCGTCGGCTGCTCGGCCGGGGCGTCGTCGCCTTCGTCTTCACCTTCACCGTCGCCATCGATCTCGATCTGGCCGATCACGTCGCCTTCGGAGACGGTATCGCCCTCCTTGACGGTGAACGCGACGATCTTGCCGCTGTGCGGGCTCGGCACGTCCATGGAGGCCTTGTCGGACTCCAGGGTGATCAGGGCGTCTTCGGCACTGACCTCGTCGCCTTCGCCGACCGCGACTTCGATGATCTCGACGTTCTCGGAGCCGCCCAGATCCGGCACCGTGATATCGACGGTCTTCTTGCCACCCGAGGCCTTCTTGGCGGGTGCCTTCGGCTCCTCGCGCTTCTCCTCGCGGGGGGCATCGTCGGTCTTTTCGGGTTCGGCGTCCTGCTCGGCGGACGCGTCGTCGCCCTCCTCGCCTTCCACTTCGAGCTCGACGATGTCGTCGCCCTCGGAGACCTTGTCGCCCTCCTTGACCAGCACCTTGACGACCTTGCCGCCCTTGGGCGAGGGCACGTCCATGCTGGCCTTGTCGGATTCCAGGGTGATCAGGGCGTCTTCCGCTTCGATGACGTCGCCTTCAGACACCGCAATCTCGATGATTTCGACATCGGTATCGCCACCGATATCGGGAACTTTGATGATTTCGCTACTCAAGGTCGCGCTCCTTCCAAATCGGCTCGAGCCGGCGGGCAATGCCCGCCGGGCTGCGGTTTAGCTAGTCAGCGGGTTGGGCTTGCTGGCGTCGATGTTGTACTTCTTCAGCGCCTCGCCGACGACCTTGCGATCGATCTCGCCGCGCTCGGCGAGCGAGCGCAGGGCGGCGACCACGACGAAGTGGCGATCCACCTCGAAGAAGTAGCGCAGCTTCGCGCGGGTGTCCGAGCGGCCGAAGCCGTCGGTGCCCAGCACGGTGTAGTCACCCGGTACCCAGGCGCGTACCTGGTCGGCGTAGAGCTTCATGTAGTCCGTCGAGGCGATGACCGGTCCGTCGCGCCCTTCCAGGCACTTCGTGACGTGGGGCTTGGCGGCCTCGGCGTCCGGGTTCAGGAACGCCTCGCGCTCGAGAAGGAGCGCTTCACGGCGCAGCTCGTTGAAGCTGGTCACGCTCCAGATGTCGGCGCCGATGCCCCAGTCGCTGGCCAGAAGCTCGGCGGCCTCTTCCACTTCGCGCAGGATGGTGCCGGAGCCCAGAAGCTGAACGCGGCCCTTGTCGCCCTGGGTTTCGCGCAGCAGGTACATGCCCTTGACGATGTCGTCTGCGGGCACGTCGGCAAGCTCCGGGTGCTCGTAGTTCTCGTTCATCACGGTCAGGTAGTAGAAGCAGTTCTCCTTGTCGGTGAACATGCGCTTCAGGCCGTCCTGGACGATGACCGCCACTTCGTGACCGTAGGTCGGGTCGTAGCTTCGGCAGTTGGGGATGGTCGAAGCCTGGATCAGGCTGTGGCCATCCTGGTGCTGCAGGCCTTCGCCGTTGAGCGTGGTGCGCCCGGCGGTGCCGCCGACCATGAAGCCGCGCGCCTGCAGATCGCCCGCCGCCCAGGCCAGATCGCCAATGCGCTGGAAGCCGAACATCGAGTAGTAGATGTAGAACGGCAACAGCGTGACGTGGTTGTTGCTGTAGGAGGTCGCGGCCGCCATCCAGGCCGACATCGCGCCCGCCTCGGTGATGCCTTCCTCGAGGACCTGCCCCTTCTGGTCCTCGCGGTAGTACATGATCTGGCCCTTGTCGACCGGCTCGTACTTCTGGCCCGCCGCGGAGTAGATACCGAGCTGGCGGAACATGCCCTCCATGCCGAAGGTGCGCGCCTCGTCCGGGATGATCGGCACGACGTACTTGCCGAGTTTCTTGTCCTTGACCAGGCCGTTCAACACACGCACGAAGGACATGGTAGTGGAGACTTCACGCCCCTTGGAGCCGCCGAGCTGCGAGGCGAAGGTCTTGTCTTCGAGGCTCGGGATATCGAGGGACTCGAAATCGCTCTGGCGCGCCGGCAGGTAGCCGTTCAGGCGCTCGCGCTGCAGGTGCATGTACTTGAGCTCCGGGGAGTCTTCCTCGGGCTTGTAGTAGGGCACGTCCTTCAACTGCTCGTCGGAGAGCGGAATGCCGAAGCGGTCGCGGAATTTCTTCAGCGCCTCGTACTCCATGCTCTTGACCTGATGCGCCTCGTTGGCCGCTTCGCCGTCGCCTGCACCCATGCCGTAACCCTTGACGGTATGCGCCAGGATCACCGTGGGCTTGCCGTTCTGGGTGTTCACCGCCTCGTGGTAGGCCGCGTAGACCTTGAACGGGTCGTGGCCGCCACGGTTGAGCTTCCAGATGTCCTCATCCGAAAGATCCTTGACCATCGCTTCGGTTTCCGGGTACTTGCCGAAGAAATGCTCGCGGGTATAGGCGCCGCCATTGGCCTTGTAGTTCTGGTACTCGCCGTCGACCGCCTCATCCATGCGCTTTTGCAGGATGCCCTTCTTGTCCTGCTCGAACAGGGTATCCCAGTGGCGACCCCAGACGACCTTGATGACGTTCCAGTCGGCACCGCGGAACACGCCTTCGAGCTCGTCTATCACGCGGGCGTTACCACGTACCGGGCCGTCCAGGCGCTGCAGGTTGCAGTTGATGACGAAGATCAGGTTGTCGAGGTTCTCGCGACCGGCCAGCGAAATCGCGCCCAGGGATTCCGGCTCGTCACACTCGCCGTCGCCCATGAAGCACCAGATCTTGCGGTCGTACATGTTCTTGAGCTCGCGATGATGCAGGTACTTCATCACGTGCGCCTGGTAGATCGCCTGGATCGGCCCCAGGCCCATGGAGACCGTCGGGAACTGCCAGTAGTCCGGCATCAGCCAGGGATGCGGGTAGGACGAGAGTCCATCGCCGTCGACTTCCTGGCGGAACTTGTCCATCTGCTCCTCGGAGAGGCGCCCCTCGAGGTAGGAGCGGGCGTAGATGCCCGGCGCCACGTGGCCCTGGATGTAGACCAGGTCCCCGGCGAAGTCGTCTTTGGCCGCGCGGAAGAAGTGGTTGAAGCCCACGTCATAGAGCGTTGCCGAGGACATGAAGCTCGCGATATGCCCACCCAGCCCCGGGTTCGCGCGGTTGTTGCGGATGACCTGGGCGATGGCGTTGTAGCGGATCAAAGAACGGATGCGCCGCTCCATGAACAGATCGCCCGGCATCGGCGCTTCGCGATGGACCGGAATGGTGTTGCGGTGCGGGGTCGTCACCGAGAAGGGCACCTTCATCCCGTCCCGACGCATGCGATCCGCCAGGCGGGTCATCAGGTAGCGGGCGCGATCTTCGCCCTCACGATCCAGAACCGATTCCAGGGATTCAAGCCACTCCGTGGTTTCGACCGGATCGAGATCTTCTCTTGTCTCCAGACTCATAAAGTCTCTCCGAATGACGATAAATGACAATACGCCCGCTACCCTTTTGGGGCTGGGGCGGCTGCGACGTTGAGCCGCACCAAGGCCGGTATCGAGCCGAGCTTGCGTGTCTGACAGGGTTTTTGTTCTACATTCAACGAGGTGATTCGACCAGCCGTTCGATCGAACACAGGCCCGAGAATGTAGTTGGGCTACACAGCAGCCTTCGGGGTTAGCCTTTTGTATAGAGAAGATACCGCAAAGTGGCTAGTGTGCCAATTCTCACGCAATGGAAATTCTATCCAAAACAGTATATTGCACTGCAACATATTGGCTATGGAATCCATTTCCACCGCTATATCAGCGCCTTCTGTAGTCAAACTACCGTTTTATCTTCAAGCGAAAGAATCACTTCCCGACCGGTGTCACCTCAGCCCTTGCCAGGCACTGGCGGTAGTAGGCCCAGTCGAAGCATGGCCCCGGGTCTTCCTTGCGCAGCGGCGCCACCCTGGCGTGGCTGGTGATGCGCGACGCATCGAGCAGCGGATAGCGGGCCAGCAGCCAGCGGGTGGCCGCGACCAGCGAGCGGTACTGGGCCGCGGTGAACGGGGTATCGCCATCGCCTTCGAGTTCGATGCCGATGGAGACGTCGTTGAGGGCACAGCGCGCCTCATTCAGGCGCGGATCGAACCAGCGCGAGCGCCCGGCGTGCCAGGCGCGCCGGTCGGTATCGACGAACTGCACGCACTCGCCGTCGCGGCGGATCAAGAAGTGCGCCGAGACCTTGAGCGTCGCGATACGCGCGAAATAGGGGTGCGCACCGGGATCCAGGGTATTGGTGAACAGCGCCTCGATCGCCGCCCCCGCGAACACTCCCGGCGGCAGGCTGATGGCGTGCAGCACCAGAAGCGACACTTCGCCTTCGGCGCGGGCGTCGGCGTTGGGCGAGGCGACCTGGCGGGCCAGGGGCCAGTATCCGCCGCTATGGGAGTCGATCATTGGCGTCTTCTCTAGGTTCAAGGCTCGATTTCACTATAATGCGGCTCATACCCTGTGCCGAGACGATACCGCCATGGATTACCAGAACGCTCTGACCGACGAGATCCGCGCAAGCGTCACCCGCCTGCTCGCCGAAGACATCGGCGCGGGAGACATCACCGCCGGCTTGATTCCCCCCAACCAGTGGGCCACCGCCCGGGTGAGCGCCCGCCAGGACGCGGTGCTGTGCGGAGTGGCCTGGGTCGAGGAGATCTTTCGCCAGCTCGACGCCCGCGTGACCCTGCGCTGGGAGGCCGCCGACGGCGACGCCCTCACCCCGGAGCACCACTTCCTCGAGCTCGAGGGGCCGGCGCGCAGCCTGCTGACCGGCGAGCGGGTGGCGCTCAATTTGCTCCAGACCCTGAGCGCGACGGCGACGACCACCCGCGCCTTCGTGCAGTTGCTCGAAGGCACCCAGGCGCGGCTGCTCGACACCCGCAAGACCCTGCCGGGGCTGCGTCTGGCGCAGAAGTACGCGGTGGTCTGCGGCGGCGGCTACAACCACCGGCTGGGCCTGTGGGATGCGTTTCTGATCAAGGAGAACCATATCGCCGCCTGCGGGGGTATCCAGGCCGCCGTGGCCATGGCGCGCAAGCTTTCGCCAGGCATCCCGGTCGAGGTGGAAGTGGAAACCTTCGAGGAACTCGACCAGGCGCTGGCCGCCGGCGCCGACGTGGTCATGCTCGACAACTTCGATGTCGAGGACCTGCACGTGGCGGTGGAGATCAACGGCGGTCGGGCGACGCTCGAAGCCTCGGGCAACGTCGATGCGACCACCCTGCGGGCCATCGCCGACACCGGGGTGGACACCATCTCCAGCGGTACGCTGACCAAGGACGTCGCCTCGATCGATCTTTCCATGCGCATCACCCAGACCTTCACCGTCTAGCGCAGCACTCAGGTCTCGACGGCGCTGAGCGCCTTGCTCATCCGGTAGCGCTTGAGGCACTGCCCGCCGCGCTCGACCCACTGCTCGCCGTGGTTCTCGAAACCGCGCCGCTCGAGTCGCTCGAACAGCACCAGGCTCGCCTCGATCTCGACACGATCGATGCCCTGCTCGAGCAGCAGCCTTTCGGCGTGGATCAGCAGGGTACTGCCGATGCCGCGCCCGGCGAGCGACGGCCAGACGTAGAGCGTGACGATGCGCGCGCTGGCCGGGTCGAGTTCCAGAAAGCCCACGCAGCGCCCGTCGCATACTGCCACGAGCGTGGTATAGAGCGCCTGACGCGCCGCCCAAGCGCTGGCTTCCCTGGGCAGCGCCGCCGCCCAGGCCTCGCGCTCGTCACGCGAATAGTGGCTTGCAGCCCCCTGCATCACCGCGTGATAGAACACCTCGGCCTGATCCGCGGCGTCGCGGGCCAGCGCCGCGCGATACGTCACCCGTGCCGACGGCGGCCGCTCGCCGGCGTTGTCTCGATGGCTCATGTCATCCCTCTATCGTGTGGCGGCCGCGTCGGATTCACGTGCGGCCCGGGGTATACTCCCCACGCCCCGGACGGCACAGGCCGCCCGGGAATCTTTTCGGCTCATTCTGACTGCAAGGCCGCGCCATGTCCTCACCAAGCGATCAACGTTTCACGCTGCAGCCGATCGGCCACGTGACAAGCGACTACCCGGACAAGTTCGGCGTTCCCCGCCAGCCGGGGCTGGCCGACGCCGCCCGCGCCACGCTGGTGCTGGCCCCGCCCTTCGACGACCCTCACACCGTACGTGGACTGGAAGCGTTCAGCCACCTGTGGCTGCACTTCGTGTTTCATCAGAGCCCCGAGCGCTGGACGCCGCTGGTGCGCCCGCCACGCCTTGGCGGCAATCGCAAGGTGGGCGTGTTCGCCAGCCGCAGCACCCACCGCCCCAATCGCCTGGGGCTCTCGCTGGTGGGCCTGGCCGACATCGATTGCACTCGCGGCGTGCGCCTGCACCTGACCGGGTGCGACCTGGTCAGCGGCACGCCGGTCGTGGACATCAAGCCCTACCTGCCCTGGGCCGAGGCGCGCCCCGAGGCGCGGGCGGGTTTCGCCCCCGAGGCGCCGGTACGCAAGCGAGTGGCGTTCACCCCCGCCGCCGTCGAGGCGCTGACGCAGCGCGACGACGCCGCCTCGCTCACCGCGCTGATCGAGCAGGTGCTTGGACAGGACCCTCGCCCGGCCTACCACCAAAGCGATGCACGGGTGTACGGCGTGCATCTGCGCGACGTGAACGTGCGCTTTCGCCCGTGTGAAAACGACGCCACCACCCTGGAGGTGGTGGCAATCGAAGCGCGGAACGAATGAGACTCAGGCGGGGAAGGTAATGCCAAGCCGGCGACCGACTTCCTCGTAGGCCTCGATGACGCCGCCAAGGCCCTGGCGAAAGCGGTCCTTGTCCATCTTCTCGCGGGTGTTGGCGTCCCACAGGCGGCAGCCGTCCGGCGAGAACTCGTCACCCAGCACGACCTCGCCCTCGAAGATACCGAACTCGAGCTTGTAGTCCACCAGCAGCATGTCGCCCTGGGCGAAGAGCTGCTTGAGCACGTGGTTGACCTTGAAGGTCAGCGTCTTCATGGTGGCGAGCTGCTCGGGGGTCGCCCAGCCGAAGGTCTCGGCGAGCGACTCGTTGATCATCGGGTCGCCCTTTTCGTCGTTCTTCAGGAAAAGTTCGAAGGTGGGCGGGGTGAGCTCGGTGCCCTCCTCGACGCCCAGGCGCTTGACCAAGCCCCCGGCGGCGACGTTGCGCACCACGCACTCCACCGGAATCATCTTCATCTTCTTGACCAGGCTCTCGTTGGGCGAGAGCTGCTTCTCGAAGTGGGTGGGAATCCCCGCCTCCTGCAAGCGCTCCATGATGAAGGCGTTGAAGATGTTGTTGACCATGCCCTTGCGAGCCAGCGACTCCATCTTCTTGCCGTCGAAGGCGCTGGTATCGTCGCGAAAGGTCAAAACCAGCAGGTTCGGGTCGTCGGTGGTGTAGACCGATTTGGCCTTGCCAGCGTAGAGTTCTTGGCGCTTTTCCATGGGGGCTCCGAAAGATAGTGAAACGTTAGCGCAAATAGCCGGAAACGCGTTCGAGCAGCTCGCGCTGGTCGTCGGCAGTGAGCTCGCGGTCGCTTGCATTGATTGCGCGCAGCACGCTCTGGTCGCCCCGCGGCTCGAGCACCAGGCGTATCTGCTGGCTCATGCGGCGCACGTCGCGGCTGAACACCACCTGGATCGGATTGCGGCCCTCTTCCGAGGCGGTCATATAGTTCACCAGGAAGGCATACTCGTCGGGCGACTTCTCGATCAGCTCGCGACGGTTCTCGACGGTGAAGTCCAGGGTCAGGTAGTGGTCGAGCTCGGCCCAGACACGCTCGGCGGACTGCGGGATGACGACCTGCCACTCGCCATCCTGCTGGCGAATCTGCAAGGAGCGCTCGCCGGAGAGGCGCTGGGCATTCCAGGAGGAGGCGCTGGCGGTGGCGCTGCGCGCACCCAGGTACTCTTCGAGCGCGTCCAGGCAGTTGGTCACGGTCCGGCCGCCCTGCTCGCAGCGCACTTCGCTGCTGCCGGCGCGCAGCGCGCTCTGCAGGGAAAGCGTTGCCTGGGTGGTTTCGATCACGCCGCGGTTGGCATCGCTCTGCACGATGCCAAGCCCCCTGCTCCGGGCAAAGGCTTCGAGCTGCGGCCACACCGCGCCGGTATCGGCGGCCACCACCAGCCAGGCGTCGCTTCCGACCTGGCGGCGTTCGACGAACTCGGGTTCCAGGCCGCTGCCGATCGACATCGACGGCGGCGGGACGACCTCGGCGGCGCGCTCGACCCGGCTGCCCTGAAGCGATGCCTGGGGAACGGGCATGGCGTCCTGATAGCGCTGCACATTGCGGGTTTCGGGAAGCACCAGCGGCGGCGCGGGCGCGACCTCGGTGTAGTCCAGGTTACGATCGTCGTAAAACCCGTCGCGGGCGCAGCCGCTCAGCGCGATCCCCGCGGCCAGCGCCAGCGGAACCCATTTCAGCGCAGGTTGTTCAAGCACAGAGCTCATCAAGCCACCTTAAGTCAACAGTTCAGTCGCCCGGCACAGGCCGGGCACTCGGGGACGATCGCCACTACTGCTCGACGACGCCGGCCAACTGCAGCGCTTCACTGACAGTGGCGTGGTATTTTTCCGAAAGCCAGGTCAGCGGCAGGCGGATGCCCGCCTCCATGTAGCCCATCCGGTGGAGCGACCACTTCACGGGGATCGGGTTGGACTCTATCCCCAGGTTGGTGTGCAACGGCATCAGGCGGGTGTTGATCTGGTGGGCCTTCTCGGTATCACCGGAAATCGCCGCCGCGCACAGATCATGCATCGCCCGGGGCACCACGTTGGCGGTGACCGAGATATCGCCGTGGCCGCCCATCAGCATGAAGTCGCAGGCGGTCGCGTCGTCGCCGGAGTAGAGCATGAAGTCGCTGCCCTTCAAGCGTGCAATTAGATCCTCGGCGCGCTCAAGGTTCCCGGTGGCGTCCTTCAGTCCGATGATGTTGTCCACTTCGGCCAGACGCACCACGGTCTCGTTGTAGAGATCCGAACAGGTACGGCCGGGCACGTTGTACATGATCACCGGCAGCTTGCTGCCCTCGGCCACGGCCTTGAAGTGCTGGAAGAGGCCTTCCTGAGTGGGCTTGTTGTAGTAGGGGCACACCGACAGGCAGTAGTCTGCGCCCACTTCGCTTGCATAGCGGGCAAGCTCCACCGCCTCGGAGGTCGCATTGGCGCCGGTGCCGGCGATGACCGGAATGCGACCGCCCACCTCCTCGACCACCGCGCGAATGACGTCGAAGTGCTCGGCAAACGACATGGTGGTCGGCTCGCCGGTGGTACCCGCGGCGACGATGCCGTCGGTGCCGTTGTCCAGATGGAAGTTCACCAGGCGGCGAAGCGCCTCCCAGTCGATGTCGCCATTGACCTTCATCGGCGTCGCCAGGGCGACTATGCTGCCTGTGATCATCCGTTAATTCCTCACCTGATAGCGGTGGCACCCGGTAGATCGGGCACCCAATTGCAAAAGCGGCGCGCGGCGCCGGTCGACGCACTCTCTCGCCGACCGGCGCGCTCAAGGGCCAAATGGTACTCAGCGGATTCGAGCGTGTACAGCGTAAAGCGCGCCG